>CAYQDV010000030.1:0-23042 GCA_964416295.1 uncultured Planctomycetaceae bacterium | reverse complement strand
AGCCTCGCCCTCCCGCTGGGCAGCCCGCAGATTTAGGGTTGACGGTTCACTAGCCGAATCAGAGCGGCGGTCGCCGGCGTCTGGATTGAGCAGGATCGACACCTTGCTGGGCGCGACATTTGTGACCGCCAGGTCGATGTCGCCGTCTGCGTCCCAGTCACCGGCGGCGACGCCGTCGGGCTGGCTCGCGATGGGGTGGCTGACGGGTGGATCGAACACAAACCGGCCTCAGGCGGCGGCGGGGATCAGGACACTGGCCGCGATCACGCAGGCCACCACACGTATCGAACGAATCCGGCTCTGACAGTTCATCAATTGTGTCTCCTTCAGGTTCGGCTCGCCGTGGTCTCCCGATTGGTCGGATGGCCGGAGGTCGCCGGATCACTCTCTTGATGCGGTCCGGACGGAATCCCCCGGCTCATGTTTTTCATCGCTCGCTCTATGGAATCAGCGCGGTTATGAACGGCTGTACATCCAGTCCGTCCGCGGTGCCGTCGCGATTGAGATCCGAGGCGGCCATGTGGTTCGGATTCGTGTCCGTACCCAGGAGAACAGCAGTGAACGCGGAGATGTCGTTCATATCCGCCACGCCGTCTCCGTTGATGTCACCGGGGATCGGACCGCCGGGGCTGCAGGGCGGACCCGAGAGGTTCAACACGTAATCGACCGGAAACGCCCCGAAGCCCGTGACGCGGACGAGATACGTCTGTCCCGCGCTGGCGTTGAACGTCACGCTTCCCCAGAAGCCCTGGCATGTGTGGTCATCGCAGGCGATCTGATTGGCGACGGTGCCCGGGCAGCCGGTGTGGATCGACACAAAGACGGGGATGAACGGCGAACCGCAGGTGTCCACGGTGACGCTGCCGCTGACTGCCGGTGTGTACGAATACCACACATCCGGATTCAGGTTGGGGAAATTGTCGCAGCTCGAAACACCGTCGTTGGTGGCGCCCACCGCCGAGCCGGTTACCGTTCCAGGACAGAGCGCAATGGCCGCGATGCAGAGATCGGAGACATTGTCGCAGGCGTCGCCGATCCCATCCAGGTCGCTGTCGGTCTGAGCCGGGTTGAAGACGGTGGGACAGTTGTCGATGTTGTCGGGAACACCGTCGCCGTCGGTATCCACGATGACGGTGGGGTCGAGGTTAATGGCCCAGACATAGTTGAACCCCATGCTGCTCAGGAACCATGTGTTGACATAGGCCGTCAGGCTGTCGGGTGTGAATGTCGGCTGCTGCGACCAGACAAACTGCTCGCTGCCGCTCTCCGCGGGGAGATCGACCTGCCACAAGAACGTTCCGTCCGCTGTGTCAAATGCCCGCAACCAGCCGGGGGCGCCGAAGGTGTCCTGCCCGCCGGCCAGAATCAGGGAGCCATCGGGAGGGACGTTGAGCGTGCTCAACTGGCCGCCCGTGGCCGGCAGTTGCCATCGAGTGGTGCCGTCGGGATTGATCGCCCACAGCTTGAGGCCCAGCCATCCAGCGGTGTAGATGACGCCATTGGCGTCGATACCGGGCATCCGCATCAGATTGCTGGAAATCGGCGGAAAGACGAGCCAGTCGACGTTCCCGTTGGGCGTAATGGCCTGCATCGCCGTCTGTCCCCACCCGACGATGACCCGCCCCGACGGGTCCATCTTCGGGAAGGTCCCCGTCGACAGGTCCAGGTCCGATGCCACGCTCGACCAGAGCTGGTTCCCGTCAAATCGGAATGCCGTCAGGATGGGAGGAGACGAACCGGCCGTCACGTTGCCGATGAAGAACCTGTCTGTGCCGAACACGATTTCCGAGTTGCTGCCGGGAAAACTTCCGATCAGGCCGTTGTTCGGATCGCTCCACCGCAGGGTGCCGTTCGGATCGAGCGAGAAGGGGCCGAGCCCGCCGTTGCCGTGGAAGGTGTCTTCGGCTGCATACACGTTGCCGTCCGGGCCGACGTTGGGTCCCGCCACGAGGTCGATCCCGGGGAACGGGTTGCCGAACTGCCACTTCAACGTGCCGTCGGGGTTGATCGCCTTGACCAGGTTGCCGGCCGTGTAAATCGTTCCGTCGGCGCCGAGGCTGACGGGCCGCCGGCCGCCCGCTCCCGTGGCGACCCAGAGCAAACCCCCGTCCGGCGTCAGGGCATAGAGTCGCCCGAGGTCGGTGGCATAGACCGTCCCGTCTGGCGCCACCGTGATGAACTGGCCGGGAAAATCGGTATCCATCTGGAACTTCCAACGCACGCGACTTTTTAAGACGACAGTCTCATGTATCCGGCCTGTGACCGGTGAGATCCTCGGGCCTCCGACTCAGGGCTCGAGAACCTGAAAAATGAGGTACGGGGCATTCCGCGATTCGCGATAGGACGCCGAGGGATAGATCAGTCGGGTGAAGGCCGGCGTGCCGTTCAGCTTGACGGCGAGGGCCTTGTGGTCGCGGTCGGTGATGACGAACTTCGCGCCGAAGTGGTCCCGAATGTCCTCGAGGGCGACGTGGATCGTCTCCATGCGGTCGGATTCGAGCCGGTCGCTGTGCTCGACGTCGACATCCGCCGGAATCTGCCCGCGCGTGATCTTGACGTAGCGCGCCCACAGGTTCGGCCGGCGGGCGTGCGTGAACTTGGGGTCCAGTCCGACGATGTAGTGGTCGTGCGAATTGAAGTAGAAATAGACGGGAAAGATGTCCCAGTCGTCTGTGAAGACGACGTCGCCGGGTTGTGAATGGTCCCTCAGGAAGTTCGCCATCTTGCGAATGGCCGGCAGGTCGTAGCCGCATCGGGTCGTTTTCCGGATGTCGAGCAGCCGTGCGGCGTCGAGGCAGGCCGTGCCGGCGATGGCCCCGATGACCACGGTCGCAACACCCATGGTCCTGGCCAGTCGTGACGACCATCTCGCCCCGGCGGTTGCCCAGGCCCTCGCCGCCGGCACCAGCACGAGCAGCGCCGCCACCGCCCACAACCGCCGGTCGCCGGCGAGTTGGCGAACGCCCTCCGATACAACAGCGGCATACGCCAGCCCGACCGACGCCGCGACCATGATCGCGATCAAGAAGATGCGTAGGAGCCGGACGCGCAATCGCTCGAAGTGTCGAAAGCCGCGATAGAGCCACGCGCCGACCGGCTCCGTCAGCGGCGCCGAGAGGTAGGCCGCGCTCAGCAGGCAGAACACCGGCCAGGATTCGACGAAGCGGCGGGCCTTGAGCGTCAGGAGCAGGAAAGCGAAGTTCAGCAACAGAAGTGTACACTCCCGTGCGTTCAAGCGCGGTCCGCGGCGGAAGCGCGCGACGATCGCCGCCGTCCACACGATCAACAGGACGCCCGACAGCTTCGCGGCAAACCACCACACGTCGCGATAGGGTTTCCATTCGCGGCCGACCGAGATGTCCGGCGACAGGCCCGTGCCGAACACCTGGAGCTTGAGGAATTCGAGCATTTCCGCCCGGTAGGGATGGACCGCGATTCCCACAGCCCAGCCGGCGGCGGCGCAGAGGACCACGCGCCACGGAAACGACCGGTCGCCCCGCAATCCGAGCATCGACGCGACGGCAAACGCACCCACGATCACCGGGGCGTACAACACACCACCCAGATAAAGGTGCGTATAGCCGGCCACCACGAACCCGACGAGCACGTAGCGGCCCCGGAACGCCAGCAGCAGGATCAGGAGCATGAATACCATCGAGGGCGCGATCGCCCGCACGAACGCGTGCCGCGTGAAGAACTGATGCGGCATCAAGATGAACAGGAGCAGCCAGAGCCATCGCCAGCGGACGTTCTCGTGAACGAGCAGGAGATTGAAGAGCGCCAATGTCAGGCCGAAGAAGGTGCAAATGGCCCAGCGTCCGCCCGACAGAGAGCCGTCCGTCAGCCACTGCGACAGCTCCACGAACGGCACGAGGAGCAGATGAAAACCGTAGTGGTGGCTGACGAAGTCGTGGCCGTGTTCCGTGAAATAGGCAAACCGCAGCCACGGGAACTGATGGAGCAGCCCGTGCTGCGGGATCAAGGCGGCCATCTTGATGTGATAGAACGAATCGTGCCCCGGAACGCCGAGGTCTTCGCCACCCACGAGCGAGGTCCCGCCATAGAAGAAACCCATCAGCAGTGTGCCGATGATGAACGCGGCAAGACATTCGGCGAGGCGACCGGCGCGACGCGACGACGGGTGTGTCGTCGGTCGATGGCCCGGCGGCGAGGCGGAATCAGCGGCGTTCGCGGGCGTATCAGGCAACGTCAATCCTTCTTCGCATGGATGCTTCATCCCCTCCAAGGGTGTTTGGACCGGGGGCAAGGGTAACAGGTGTTCGGAGACATGGTAACACATCCTAATCGTCTCGCTTTCCTCCCGGAGACACCCCCGGCCGCCGGCGCCGGAGTGAGCGGAGTGAACAGAGGCAGGGCAGCCGCACGGCGTGATTGCGCGCATTGTCGCGAAACTCGGCGTGCGGTAGCCTGCCGCTATGGTCGGCGGCGCTGACGCACGCAAACCCGCGGAAACCCTGCCACGCCGCACCGGCTGCCTGGCCGCTGCGGCGGCCGTCGCGGCGGTGGCCGCGCTGCTGCGGCGATCCGACGGCGCGTCGCTGCTGCCACCGGGGGGTTCAATCGCCCTGCAAGGTCTCGCGCTCGTCGCGTGGGTCGTGTGGCGCTGCCGGTCCGCGCCCGGTCTCGTCGGCCCGGCAAGACGTCGGTCCGACGCAGCCGCCAATCGGTGGATCACGGCCGTGATCGTCGTCGCCGCGGCGGCCGTCGCGATCGCCCGCGGCCACCTCACGGCCTTCTTTTCTGCCACGACCGTATTTATCTGCGGCGCGGTCCTGGTCGACGGATTGGCAGTGTTGTATCACCGGGTCGACGCGCGGATCGACTCGCCCCGGCAGACGCTCCTCACGCTGCTCAGCCCGTGGGTGCTGCTGATCCTGATCGCCACGGTCCTCCTCGCCCTGCCACCCGCCACGCGGAGCTCCGTGCCCGACTATCGCCACAGCTTCCTGCAGCACGCCCTCAACAGCGCGTTCGCCGCCGTCAGCACGGGCTGTCTCGTCGGGACAACCGTTTATCATCCCGGAGAGGACTACACGCTCTTCGGCCAGATCGTCCTGTTCATCACCCTGCAACTGGCCGGCGCCGGTTTTGCAGCGGTGGGGCTGGCGACGGTCCGCCCATTCCTGCGCAACGCGATCCGATTGCGGACCGTGCTGATCACTGCGTTCGTCTTGCAGTCTGCCGTCATCGCCGCCACCGCCACGGCGTGGTCGCCCGCCGACGCGTCCACCGGGCCGGATCGCCTCTGGTTCGGGTGCGTCCACGCCGCCGGCGCGATCTGGAACGCCGGCCTGATGCTCCGCGCCAACGGCCTCGAACCCTATCTGACGACCGGCCCCGTCTTCATCGGCTTCACGACTCTGGCGATTGCCGGCTCGCTCGGCCTGCCGATCATTCTCGACATTCTGAGGGGACGCGGCGGATCGGACGCCCATGAGCCGGGCGCGTCCCCCGCACAGCCCTGGAAACGCCTGCCGCAGTGGGAAGCCGGCGGGGCGTTTGTCCTGCTTATCAGCGGAGCGGCCGTACTCTGGGTCTGCGAGACGCCGAATATGATCCGCCCGTCGCTCTCGCCCACGCGTCCGGTCGCGTTCGGACAAGGGCAGGTGGCCCTTCGCGACGACATGTGGCCTGCCGACCGCTGGTCGCTGTCTCTCTTCGTCAGCGCCACGGCGCGCTCCGCGGGCCTGCAAAGCATCCCCGTCTCACAGGGCGCCCTGTCATGGCCGTCGTACGACCTTCTGTTGGCATGGATGATCATCGGTGGATCGGCGGGCGGGACGGCGGGAGGGATGCGGACGACCGTGCTGCTGCTGCCGGCGCTCCTGCTCGTTGCGCGTCGAAGGGCGTGGTCGGCCCGCACCCGCGACACCGCCCGCACCATCGTCCGCCGCGTCCTCCCGGCGGGTGGCCTGTGGCTTGTGCTCAACGCCCTCGCTGTCGTGGCCATCGCCGTCGCCACCGACGGCGACGCCTACGAACTGGGGTTCGACGGAGTCGCCGCCCTGAACGGCGTCGGACTCACCACCGGCTTGCTGGTCCATTTGACGCCGTCCGGACGCGTCGTGATGATGCTCATCATGCTGGCCGGCCGCCTTCTGCCGGTCCTCTTCTGGTCGGACCTGGCGGAACGACTGAGACTGGGCTGCGCTCCGAAGCAGGCCCGCCGGACCGCCCCGGAATGAGGCCACCCGTGACACGCCATCCCGCGAGATCGCCGGCCCGGCGTACGCCGATATTCGACGCACGTCGTCGACGGCTCGGGTGGATCGCGCTTCTGGCCGGCGTCGCCGGATGCGCCGCGCCGGTGGGTTCAGTCGCGCCGACACCTCGCGGGCGCCGAACCATCGCCAAGGTGACGGGCGAACAGCCCGGCCTCACGCGCTTGACCGGCATCGGACCGATTCGCGGATTCGCTCGCGGCCGCGACTGCACGTTCATGCACTGCCTCGAAGTCGTCCTCGCCGCGGTCGGACCACCGATCGGCTATGACGAGCTGATGGGCATCAGCGGCGTGGCCTTTCGCCTTCAGTTCCGCGCCGAACGATGGGACGTCGGCAACCCCGATCCGCTGGTCGGCGCCAGTTGTCTCGATGTGCTCTTCCCGGCCATCGGTCTCGAATACGACCTGCGCGTCGTCCGGCGCGATCAATTGAAAGAGGCCCGGGGCCTCCGCGAGGCCATCGTCCGGAGCATCGATCGCGAGATGCCCGCCCTCGCCGCCAACATCATGCCGCCGGAAGACTGGGGCATCATCACCGGCTATCGGCGCCGGGGACGCGAGTGGCTGTGCCGGTCCTACAACGGCCGTGCCGAGCGCGAGGACCGCCCCGCGACCGGCTGGCCGACCGCGGTCCTGATGATCGAGAGCCGGCTGCCCCGCCCGTCGCCGCGCGACGTGCATGTCGCGTCCATCCGCCGCGCCGTCGAATTGTTCGAGACGCGATCGAACGGGCTGTATGCCATGGGACGAAACGCTTTCGAACACTGGTGCCAGATGCTCCGCGCCGCCGACCGACCGGACTACATCCATCCGAACGCGTGGACCTACATCGGACTGATCGACGCCCGGCGGGCGGCCGTTCGGTATCTCCGCGCCATCGCCGGTGAGTTCGGCGTCAAGCGGCATCACCTCCTGCGGGCCGCCGACCTGTACGATCAGGAAACTCGGCTCCTGGCCGACGGCCTGAAAGACGTCCCCTCCCGGCAGCAGGTCTCCGGCGCGATGCCGCCCGCGGCCGTCCGCGCCCGCCAGATCACGACCCTGCTCAAGGCCATGAAGCTCGAAGAGCAAGCGATCGACGCGCTGAGAAAGGCCGTGTAGGCCGCCCCCGCGCCCACGGCCACGCTCGCGTGGCCGTGCGGCACAAGAGCCCCGCGCCAAACCGCGCCGGACCTCGTGACGGGATCATGCCACCCTGGGCTCGACGCAAGCGTCCCTTCGGGATACACGTGGCTAAAAAGGAATCCGGGACCACGACGGCGCGACGCTCCGCAGGAGAATGAGTTCTGCTTGGCGAAGGCGTGCCGGACAGCATCGAGACCGCCTGCGGCCCGCTGTCCGGGCCGCGCATGTCGCCAGCCTCCGGCCGATTGGTCCGCACTACAAGACTACGAGGCTAGATGAGGATGGGCGACCAGGTGCACCGAGCGGGTGTTTGCCCGGATGACAGCGGCGGGGTAGCGTGTCGTTATGGGGTCGCGGCCACATTGGACGGGACACGGGCGACCCCATCGCAAGGTGAGCGGATCCATGACGACGCATCTAGACGCGGCGGCCGGCCCCCGCGCAGAAGGCGGGGCGGTGTCTCCCTCGGCGGCTGGGCCGAATGCTGTCCGCGACAGAGGCGAGGTGTGGGCGTGTGTTTGTGTCGCGTTGCTGGTCTCGGCGCACTTCGTTTTCCTGATGGCCTTCTTCGAACCGGCGATTTCGACGCCCGACGCCAACGGCTATTTCGCCCAGGCCCGGCACATCGTCGCCGAGCGACGCACGTCGTTCACCACGGAGTCGGACGTGCAGTTCATCCCACCCCACTGGCTTCGCGCAGACAGCGATCGGTATTTCAGCAAGTACCCGCCAGGCTTGCCGCTTATGGCGGCGGGGCTGTATGCCTGCTTCGGAGCGCGGGCGGCTCTGCTTCTTGAACCGGTGCTGGCCTCCCTGACGCTCGTCGCCATCTTCCTGCTGTGCCGCTCGTGGCTGGGCGCCCGCTGGGGCGTCGTCGCCGCGATCCTGATGGCAGTCAATCCCATCGCCAACGAGCAGGCGCTGTTTGCGTTCGCACACACCGCGGTCGCGTTTTTCCTGACATGGGGTGTGGTCCTGGTCGACCGATGGCGGCGGACCGGCGCGGCGTGGCCGCTTCTGTTCGCCGGGCTGTGCTTCGGCGTGATTCCCACGATCCGTTATGCCGAGGGCCTGTTCTGTCCGGCGCTGGCGCTCTTTGTGCTGCTGCATCGTCGAGGCGTCGGGCGGGGGCGGCGCGCGGTGTTCCTCGCCGCCGGCGGCGTGATCGCCCCGATCGCGGCGCTGGCGATCCGAAACCACTTCGCCTTCGGAGCGTTTTGGAAGACCGGCTATGCCCTCACGCACGAGCAGACCGGCTTCGGCTGGCGGTATTTCACCGCGAACGCCTTGCCCTATCTCGAACAGCTCCTCGGCCACGGCGGCGGCCTCGCGCTCGGACTCGGCGTTGTCGGCATCGCGGCCATGTGCGCCTCGCGCCCGGCCTGGAAGCGCGGCGTGCTGCTCGGGGCAATCGCGGTGCCGTCTACGCTCCTCTACATGGCCTATTACTGGTCGGCGGACGGCATGTCCATGCGCTTCCTCGAGCCGACGCTCTTTGTCTATGTGGTTGCCGGCCTGTGGCTCCTGCGCGCGGCTTCCGGCGATCGGCGATCGGCGGCGGTTGCCGGATCGGTCGCGCTCCTGGCGGTCACGGCCTGTTGGGGCGTCCCGCAGAGCGTCACGTCGCTCCGGCGTCTCCAACGCTCCGGTAGCACCTTGGCGGAGATTGCGCAGCTTGTCGAAGAACGCGTCGCACCGGGAAGCATCGTGATCGCCGATCGCTCGATCCAGCAGCACCTGGACTTCCTCGGAAGGTGGCGCCTCGTCGATGCGTCGATCCTCACACCGCGCGGCACGGCGGCACGGCCTCCGGGTCCGGCGCCGGCCGCAGACGGCGCTCCCAATCCGCGGCCGCCGCGGGCGATGCGAGAACGGCTCGCCCGTTTTCAAGGTCCGTCCGAGTCGCAGCGGTGGACGGCGTTCGCCGAGGAGGTGTGGCACTGGGCAGGTGATCGGCGGCGGGTCTATTGGCTGATCGAACCGCAGCGCCGCGCTCGACTGAAGGCACGCTTCGATCCCGGCGATAGGCTCGAAACCGTCGCACGGATCGATCCTTCCGCAGACGCGGCGCCCGAGCAGGACTTCCCCGGCGGAATCGGACCGGGTCGGCGTCGCGGCGGCGGTCCGCCGCGTCTTCGCCCACCCGAACGTCGGCGACCCTTCGCCCGTCGCCGCGGCCCGCCGGGCGGAATGATGGGGCTTCGACCCGGACGCCCTTTGCTCCTCGTCGAGTGGACGCGGACGGTCCCCGGCTGATCCCGATCGGAAGGAAACGGCCCAGTCGTTCCCGTCCGCAGCCGCGATGCGTTCAGTTCCTCTGACGGCGGCCTGCATGACATGGAGACACGGGAACGGATTCTCCAAATCCGATTGATTCGTGCATCACAGCATTTTTCGCGGTGGCGTTCAGCGGATGATAAGCGTTCCTACGATCAGCATGAGCAGAGCCATGATGCCGAGGCCCCAGTCGGAGACCGCCGGAGCCGCCGGCGGGGGCATTGGCGGCTGGAGCACGCGAAAACTCTGTGCAGGAAGTTTGTTCAGGAAGGCAAATCCGTCATAGGCGCTGGGTGGCAGCAGACCGGCGTATGGATCTCCCTGGAAGCTGTAGCCATGCAGCATGGACAACGCGATGCCGTTGCCGGTATCGGCGCAGTACATGCCATAGGTCTGAAGGGCCTCCGCGATGGTGCGTTCCCACGGTTGCAGATTCAGCGTATTCAGATCCAGGTTTGGATCCAGTTGCAGGTGCGCACCTATCGGCAGAGCGGCCGGATCATTCACGACGCCGTCGCTGGCGGTAGCCGGCGGCACGGGTCCTCCGCTGCGGGTGGGGAAATAATAGAAGGCGAGCGCGTGGTGGATCGCGCCCGCTTGCAATTCCTGCGGCCAGATCATCCCCGCCAGCAGCGAGAAGCCTGAAGCGCGAACACCAGACGCCACACTTCCATTGCCAGGAAAGATGCCTGAGCCGTTCACGTCAATCACATTTCCGGTGTTGGCACGCCAGCTCCCATCGTTCAATTGCTCCATGATCCAGAACTCGTAAAAGAGGCTGGCTTGTGGGTCAAACGCGCCCAGGAGTCTGTCGAACCCACACTCAGGCAGCGCGCCCGGCGGGATCGGCACGCCATTAAGCGAGGTGTTGCTATCGAGAAGTTGCACGTTGACGGTCGGCGTGTTGGCGTCGGCGATGTAAACGGGGACTCCGCTGTTCTGGTACGAAAGCGCGATGCCGCCTTGTGCGTCGGCCACTGCGGCGAAACCGGCGATCATGGTGTCGGAGCCCGGGTCGACCGGAGCGCCGGCGCCGATCGGCGTATTCCAGATGGAATCGGCCGCGAACGGCGGCTGGTAGGCGAAATCACTCATCAGGGGGACCGCCCCGTCGGTGGCATTCACGCTCTGACACACCGGAAGTGTCGGGCAGTTCAGCGTCGGGCCCGTGCTGAAACACATTTCACCCAACCCGATGTGACGTGTATCGTTCTGGTCAAGAACCTCCGACACAACCACGAGGAACGAGGTGTCGAGCGGCAATGGATTCGTCGGAGTGACGATCAATGTTCGACTGTCGGGTGACAAGGATGACGTGGCGTCGATGATGGCCTCGTTGTCGTTGAGGACGAGCAGCACCAGTCCGGCAAGCTGAATCGGTTGGTTGAACTCGATGATCAACGACGCCGTTAGTGGCACATTGGTCGAACAGGGCAGCGGCGTCGCACACACGATCGCGAATGTGTTGGGCAATGTGTCGAAGGGACAGGACTTCGGCACACAGGGCGTTTGTGCCGGGGGACCTCCCGCCCAGGTCTCGCTGCTGGTGCATCCTCCCCAGATAGCCGTTAAGCCGATCAGATACACCGGAACCATCCTTCTCATGACTCGACCTCCACAAAAGCGGTGTCGTCCATTTCTGAGCGGCGGCACGGGAGCTGCAGTGCAGCCTCGCCCCAGGCATCGGATAGACCAAAACGTACACGAGAGACGCGCCGATTCTGTTCGCGTGGCACATCGCCGTGGGCGATTCGAAGCACGGCCGCGGCACACCACACAAGGGCGAAACCCGGACCGGTGACACGCGCAGCAGCGGCCGCTGCTGCGTCGCCGGGCGGCTAATGCTACGATACGACTCGATCGAATTGCAACATCGGCGTGCCGAGGCTGCGACTTTTCTTTTTGAACACGCGTGGCCGATCTTTCCCGCACTGCCGCCCGATCGAAGCGTCCGACTGAATCCGCCATTATAATGACGCCGGTGCGTCACCGTCAAGGTCGCGTGCCGAAGAGTCGGAAGGCAAAGCCAAGAGTTTCCACGAGCGGGTCGTGCGATCGGGCATCGACGATGTGGGTCGGGCCGGAGAACGTCTCACCGAACGCCTCGTATGCCGACGCATGGCACCGGGAAGCGTGTTTTCAAGGCAGCCCGATGTCCTGCACGTGCTTGGCAGCCCTCGCGGGCCGGGCTATCATGCCGCCGGATTTCGGCGTGAGCGGCGAACAGAACGGTGCCGCCCGACGTATCAGTCAGCGGCGGACCCTGTGGACATCCCCACGAAGCGAGGTCAGGAATCCATGGCGCATCGTATCGTTGGCCTCCAAGAGGCCGAGGCCGGGTTTTACGAGGCCGGCGGCGGACACGACCACTTTCACGAACACGCCCAGGGCGAGGCGGCGGCGGCGGCCCAGACGGCGGGCTTCTGGCTCGGCTGGACGCTGGCCGGGGGCCTGCTGGTTCTGACGAGCTATTGGGTCCAGTTGTTCAGCCCGAAGACCGTCAGCGGCGAATACCTCTGGCAGTTTCACATGGACCTTGCCGCTGGGATCGGGGCGTTGCTTCTGGCGATCCGCATCCTGTGGCACGCACTCAAGAATCTCGCCAGCGGCCACATGCACATGGACGAGCTGGTGGCCCTGGCCATCGTCGCCGCGTTTGCCACGCACGACTATCGCGCCGCCGGCGTGATCGGGTTCTTCCTGCTGCTGTCCGAACTGGTCGAGACCCGGACGGCCATCGGCGCCCGGGCGAGCATCGAGGGGCTCATCCGCCTGACGCCCAAGACCGCCCGGCTCGTGGACGGCAAGGGCGAGCGCGAGGTCGAGGCCGGCTCGCTCGAGGTCGGCCAGCAGGTGCGCGTGCGGCCCGGCGACAACATCCCCGCGGACGGCAAGGTGGTCTCGGGCGATTCGACCGTGAACCAGGCCAACATCACCGGCGAGTCGCTGCCGGTCGACAAACGCCCCGGCGACCCGGTCTTCAGTGGGACGACCAACCTCACCGGGGCGTTGGAGGTCGAGGTCACCAAGGTCGGCGCCGACACCACGTTGGGGCGTGTGCAGAATCTGATCCTCCAGGCCGAGCGCACACGCATCCCGATCATGCGCCTGATCGACCGCTACGTCGTATGGTATACGCCCGTCATCCTGATCTTGGCAGCGTTGGTGTTCTTTTTTAACAAGGACGCCAACGGCGCCCAGCGGGCGATCACGATGCTGGTGGCGAGTTGCCCCTGCGCCCTGATCATGGCGACGCCGACGGCGATGGTGGCGGGGCTGAGCTGCGCCGCCCGGCTCGGCATCCTGATCAAGGACGTGGCCCACCTCGAAAGCGCGGGCCGCCTGACCGCCGCCGTCTTCGACAAGACCGGCACGCTGACGACCGGGCAGTTGTCCGTCTCGCGGCTGGTGCCCGCCCATGAGGTGGAGGGCGAACGGCTGCTGCGGATTGCCGCGTCGGCCGAACAAAACAGCAACCACCCAGCCGCGCGTGCCCTCGTGCAAGTCGCCCGCGAGGCGAACATCACACTCCTCAAGCCGGAGGCGTTTCAGGAGGTCGCCGGCAAGGGCGTGATCGCGCGGCTCGATGGAGAGGACGTGCTGATCGGACGGGACTCGTTTCTTCAAGCCAAGGGTATTGATACGGCTCCGCTCGAGGAAGCCAGCACGCGGGCAAAGGGCATGAGCCAGCTTTTCGTCGCCCGCGGACGGCAACTGCTCGGGATGGTGGGCCTGGAGGACCGCACGCGGCCGGCCGCGCGGGAGGCGGTACAGGAACTGAACGCTCTGGGCGTTCGGCGGCTCGCAATGTTGACCGGCGACCGCCAGGAGGTGGCCCGGCGTGTGGCGGCGGAGATGGCCTGCACCGAGTTCACGGCGAACTGTCTCCCGCAGGAAAAACTCGACCTGGTCGAGAAGCTGCGCCGCCAGGGACACCGCGTGATGGTCGTCGGAGACGGCGTGAACGACGCCCCGGCGCTGGCCGCCGGCGACCTCGGTGTGGCCATGGGAGCCGTCGGCAGCGATGTCGCCATCAACTCCGCCTCGATCGCGCTGCTCAATAACGACCTGACGCGGTTGCCGTTTCTGATCCGGCTCAGTCGCGCGACGCGGCGGGTGGTGGTCCAGAACCTCGTGTTCGGCGTGGTGTTTGTCGTCGGCATGATGACGCTCGGCGCATTCAACATCGTGCCGCCGACGTGGGCCGCCTTCTTCCACCTGACGTCGAGTTTCGTCGTCGTGTTCAATTCCGCCCGACTCGTGCGATTCGGCGAGGACAAGGCCACGCACGAACAGGTCCTCGCGGAGGGCGAACGCCCCGCGCCGGAGGCCGCTCCGGCGGCCGCATAGCGCCGCAGCGGCGGGGTCGGCTCCGTCGCGCGCGAGCTTGGCGCGGCGTCAGTCTCCGAAACAGGTTCCGACGGCCTTGGCGGCCAGGATGAGCGGGTCGTCCGGCGAGACGAGGCGCTGCTGGTCGGCGACCTCGGCGATCGGCACGCTGGTCAATTGCCCCTCTTGCACGACGACCAGTCGATTGAACTCGCCGCGGGCGAGCAACTCGGCCGCCGCGTGACCAAAACGCGTGGCCAGCACGCGATCGGCGGCGCAGGGCGTGCCGCCGCGCTGGATGTGTCCGAGAATGGTCGCGCGGGCCTCGATGCCGGTGGTCTCCTCAATCTGGCGGTTCAGGACCTGGGCGATGCCGCCAAGGCGGATCGCTTCGGGACTGTCGACGAGGACGCGGTCCACGACCTGCTGGCCGCCGATCGGGCTGGCGCCCTCCGACACGGCGACGATGGTGAAGGCCTTGTGCCGCGTCATGCGCTGGCGGCACATTTCGCAGATCCGGTCCATGTCGAAGGGGATTTCCGGGATGAGGATGACATCGCTGCCGCTGGCGATGCCGGCGTGGAGCGTGAGCCAGCCCGCGTTCCGGCCCATCAGTTCCGCAACCATGACGCGGTGGTGGCTGGCGGCGGTGGTGTGCAGGCGGTCGAGGGCCTCGGTCGCGGTTTCCACGGCTGTCTGAAAACCGAACGTGACGTGCGTGTGCATCAAATCGTTGTCGATCGTCTTGGGCACACCCATGCACCGCATCCCCAGCGGAATCATCTGGGCGGCGCACGACATCGTGCCGTCACCGCCGATCACGACGAGGGCGTCCAGCCCCTGGTCGGCGTAGTTAGCCATCGCCTTCTCGCTGACGTCGTCGAAGATCGGCTTGCCGTCGGCATCGGTTCCCACGGCGAACCGCCGGGGGTCCGCCTTGTTGGAGGTTCCGAGAATGGTGCCGCCGCGCGTGAGAATGTTGCTGACGTCGGGGATGGTCAGAGGACGAATGCGATTCTCGATCAGCCCCAGAAAACCGTCCTCCACCCCGAAGACCTCCCAGCGATAGTCCAGGATCGCCGTCTTGGCGACAGCCCGGATGACCGCGTTGAGACCCGGGCAGTCGCCACCGCCCGTGAGCAGACCGATCCGCTTGATGGACCCGTTCATGAGAAAACCTCCCGCTTCTGAGTTCGATCACGCGCGCTCGACACGCACGCATCGACGGCAGCGCCATCGTTAACGTCGGCGAACCGCAAACAGCGCATGAGCGGCGTCCGCCGGCGGCTCCCCCCCGACCCGATAACCACCGCCGCCAGCCTATCGGACGCGGCGCTGCGGCGAAACGCGTGATTGGAACGCCCAGCCCGCCCGCCTATCGTCCTATGGGAGGGAAGGAAGATGGGGGAACACAGAAGCTCGGAGCGACAGGGTCTCGCCGGAGCGGTGGATGGGGTCGATACACGGGCCGGCACCCGGCGGGTCTTTCGGGAGATGATCAAGGCCGAAGCCGAGGACCGGCCCTTGTCGTTGCTGCGCCGGCGCGCACTCGTCCATTTCGCGCGGCATCTGAAGATCGACCCCTTCGAGGCCCGGCTCATGATCCGGGCCGTCGAATACGAATGTGGCCACGCACCACCGGCGGCCATGGAGGACATCGACACCGCGGCAGACCTGGCGTACGTCGCCGATCCGGAGCCGTGGCCGGCGTGGCTGAACTTCCTCTGCGGCGTCCTGCTCGCGTTCGGCGCCGCGGGCGTCGGACTCTGGCTGGCGAGCCGCTCATAGACCCCATCTCTCACCAGGACATGCGATGTGCGGTAACGATCGGTAGCGTCGGGGCTTGTCCCCGACGTGTGTAGCGTCGGCCCCCCGTGGCCGACGTGCGTCCCCGTAGCGTCGGGGCTTGTCCCCGACGCAGCCGCGCACGGCGCCTCGCTGCGTCGCCCACAAGGGGCGGCGCTACAGGATGTTGGCGGCTCGTTTTGACTTGCGGTGAGGAATCCGGGGTAGGCCCGTCGCCGGGGCGCGGGGGCGTGGCGAATTGCCTCGCCGATCCCGCCCACCTATGCTGTAATCAATGTTGCGGGCGTATACGCGGGAAAAACCGGCGCGGCGCGGGCTGGCCATCGGGGCGCTCGGCACCGTCCTGGCCGGGACGGTGTGCCTCGCTCTGCTGCTCACGCACCGCCGAACGCCGCCGCTCGTCGAATATCACGAGTTTGCAGACTGGCCGGTCACCTTTGCCGTGCCACGCGGTTACGCCCTCCAGACGGCCTACGCGTGTCTCGATGATCCCGACCCGGCCCGTGCCGGCGGCGTCGCCGTCTTCTCGCCCGGTGACGAAGCGGCCACGCGGACAATCCAATTTGAGTACCGCTGGCTATCCCCCGGCACGCCGCAGGACCAAGCCCTTCGCGTCACCGCCGGTGTGGCCTTCGAGGACACCGAGCCGATCGATGTCGGACCGGAGCCGGGCCGGATGGTGGGTCGACTTCGAACGACCGGCTACGAACTCGTCGCCACGACCTGCCGCGGCGACGGCCTGGCCGTGACCGTCACCTATTGCCCGACGACGATCGACGCGCGTGAAGTCCGCGAATTCGAGCGGATCTGCCGGGCGATCGGCTTTGAGGCCGGGCGATCGGGCGCCGACTGAGAGTATGATGACACGATGAGTCACATTCAGATGATGGTCGTTTTATTCGCGGTGTTGGGTCAGGCCCCTCCGGCGTCGATGCCGGCATCGGGCGAACTCGGCGAGCCGTACGTCGACGGTCACTACGGTTTCTCGATCCGGCCTCCAAAGGGATGGCAACGGCTCTACGATCCCGGCGCTCGCGGGCGGGGTGCAACGATTCTTCGGATGGTCCGCGGGATTTCGCGTGGGCTTTATCACGAAATGGTGCTCGAGCAGACGACGACACCGGGCGAGCGACCGATCGGCGAGATGCTCGACGGCCTGCACCACAAGCTGGCGTTGGAGTACAACCGCGTCGAACTGGAGGGGCAGCAACGGCAGGACATCGCCGGCCGCCCGGGGGGCGTGCTGTCGGCAACGTTTGACGCCGGCGGGATGCGCATGTTTCGGATTCATGCGGTGGTCGAGGTACGGCCCCGCCACTATTTCGAACTGTCCTACAGCGGGCCGGCCGGCCTCCGCAACGAGACAGAACCCCTGTTCCACACCGTCCTCGGTTCGTTCAGGCTGCTCTCCGAGCGGTTCGACGGCGACCGGATCCGAAAGGCCCTGGCCGACGGCGCCATCTGGCTCAAGGGGGTCGCCCGCAGCAACCTGCGCAAGGCCCTCGTGCCGCAATCGGTGCGAACCTTCGAGGTAGACGGGAGGCCCGTCGGATTCGTCCGCATGACACAGGCCGAGACCACCCTGAAAGGCCGCGGTGGCACCGAACACACCGGAGTGGCAATCCGCGAGCGAGGGTGGACCTTCGGCGAGGACGGTTCCGCCCGGCGGCTTCAGTCCGACCTCTTCCTCAGCTTCGACCGCCGGTTCGAGCAGTGGAAGAATCGAAGCACGACGCTGGTCCCCGCCGAGGGCGACCGGCCCGCCCGCCTCGACGTCGCGGCGGAAGACGGAATGCGCCAGGCCAACGTCCTCGTCTCCAACCAGTCCTACGGGTTGAATCATCCGCCCACCATCAATCCGCCCCTGGACCTGCCGCCGGCCTACGTGTCGCGCGTCGTGGAGCGCCTCCTGCCACGGCTGCTGACGGACCTGGACACGCCCCGGCTTCTGGCCTTCAGCAGCTTCGACCACAAGCGGACCGACTTGGTCTTCCGCATCCTCAACCTGAAGGGTCGCAGCGACATGCCCACGGGTGTCACGATCGGCAAGGTCTATCGGATCGACGTCTACGACGGTCTCGCGGGCGAACCCTCCAGTCTCTACGTCGACGAGCACGGGCGATGGCTGCGCCTCCGCGCCGGCAAGCTGACGACCCGCCCGGCGCGCCTCGCCGAAATGAACGCGAAGTACGCCACCCGAATCGCCGTCGCCGAACGCGCCATGAACGAACTCGAAAAGGCTTACCGGGCCGACGAACAGCGTTTCGGTCGCGGCGGTTGATCCGTCTCTCCGGGCCGGCGTTTCTGCGTTTCCGCCCCGCGCCGGCACACCGTCCGTTCCGGTTCACTCGTTATGGGGGCCTCACGCCGCGGATTGCCAATGCCTGGCGCCGATGTGGTCGATAGCGCGAAGGGAAAGCGGGGCGCGCGGAGAGCGCCCGATAGGTCACCACGCTTTGGAGGGATGAAGGATGCTGCGCAGATCGTTTGACTTGATCGCGGTTGTGGGTGGGTTCGGGCTGCTCTTTGCCGGGTGCAACGGAAGGCTGACCGGGGGCTTGCCGGGCGGCGGCACAAATGGGGACGTCGTGGCGCCCTTCCTGCCGGACGACGTCTCGCTGGACGTCAGCGAGTTACCCGACCCCGACGCCTCCACGACCGCCAAGAGCGTCCGCACCGCTTCGGCCATCACCGGCGTGACAGCCTATGATCGGACCGTCCGCGCCGCCGGAGCCGTGCTTCATGCCTTTCAGCGCACTGCCCGGCGCACGTTCGCGCTCGGCGCCGCCATCAAGAAGGACTTTACCGACGCCAATCAGACGCAGGTCTCCGGAACGTTCCGCGTGGCCACTCTGACGGTGAGCTATCGGGCCGACTTCGCGCCGTTCGATATCGATGGGGACGGGACGGCGGACGGAAGCGGCAAGGCAACCGTGGACCCGGTGGCGCTTCGCATGTGGGTCGATCGCGGCAACGGCTTCGAGCGGTTCCTCTGCGCCCTCGTCACCACGCGGCCGTCCTCCGCCAATGTCGGCGCGGGGCAGATGTTCTTCAAGCCCTCCGCCGCCATCGCGACCGACTTCTCGGACCTTCAGGTCCGCGTGAACTGGGACCGGACCGACACGAGCCACAAGTGGAACGAGGCGTTTGTCTCCGGCCGGCTCCGAAACGACTATGTGATGTCCGCCGGCCACCAGCGCGTCGACGTCCGCACGACGACGGACGGCAGCGTCGAAAAGACCGTCCGCTCGAACGCGTCGTTCACGCAGAGTCCGTTCGGTTTTGACGCCTATTCCTTCTCGGCGCATACGCTGGTCGGTTCCGGCGCGATCCTCATTTCCGGTCTGTCCACCGGCGGCACGGCGCAGGTTGATTTCACCAACGTGTGCGTCAGCGTCACCGACCGATCGCTGGCGACGAACGGGGAGTGCGACGCCTTCGACACCCAGGACATGGCGTTCATCGACGCGCCGACCGGATCAGAGACCGGCTTTCCAGCGGACTTCCCGGCACAGCCCACGTTCACCCCGCCGACCAGCGGCAACGATAACAGCGCGGACAACAGCAACGACAACAGCGCGGACAACAGCAACTCCAGCGGCAACGACAACAGCGATGCCGGCGGTTCCTGAGGCAGGCCGAGACGGCCGACTCACAAGGACGAGGGGCCATGCCGAACCGCAACCAGCGACCGGCATGGCCCCCCGCGCAATCCGACAGCAGCCGGCTCATTCGGCCGCCCTGCCCCTTTCGATCCGATCGTGCGGACGTGATCGGACGGCGGCGGCCGCGGCTGGCATGTCGTTTGCACGCCTTGTGACACTATTGGATGACACTGCCGACCGATCTGCCGGCGGTGGGTGGTCGCCACCCCCCGTGGTGGGCGGTCGAGTACGGAGCCGCGCGGCGGGCACGACAGAGCCTCTGTGCCTCGACCTGCGCGATGTCGCGCAGCGTGTGCGCAGTTTTCCGCTATGGTCATCCGTATCTGTCGGAGGCCGGAACGATGCATCACCGTCTATCCAGGTCCCAATATACCGGTCGTTTCGTGCTGATCCGCCTCGCCGTCTCGGCGGGCCTGCTGCTGTGCGGCACGGTCACGATCCCAGCGGAGCAGCCTACCACGATCGTCAACCCCCACGGCGCCGGGGGCGGAGCGACGGTCAAGCCGGGCGACGCGGCGTGGCCCCGAGACATCGATGACGGTTGCCTGAGCTGCCACGGCCAGATCGAAAACGCCACCCAGGCGATGGGCGGGTGGCTGGCCTGCACGTTTTGCCACGGCGGGGACGGCAACGCCATGACCAAGAAGGCGGCGCATGTGCAGCCCCGGCTCCCGGTCATCCGGGACCAGACGACGCGGCCGCTGGACTATGACCTCCAGTATCAAAAATTCGTCAATCCATCAGACCTGCGGGTGGTCGAGCGGACCTGTGGCTTCTGTCACCCCACCGTCATCGGGCGGGTCAAGAAGAGCCTGATGGCCACCGGTGCCGGCCACTACGCCGGCGGGCTGTATCAAAACGGCGTCGTCGACACCAAGACACCGATCTACGGAAACTTCGCCGTCACCGACAACAGCGTGGATATCCCGTTCGATCGGGGCGCCGTGGCGTCGCTCCTGGACCTCCTGACGTACGACCCCACGAACGATCCTTCGCTCATCTCCACGCACTATCGAGCCTTGCCTCCCCAGGCGTGTGCCCGCTGCCACCTCTGGTCGCGCGGCAAGGGCTATCGCGGGGCGCTGGACAGGAACGGGTTGTATAGGGCGGACGGCTGCGCGGCCTGCCACATGCCCTATGCGAACGACGGTCTGTCGCACAGCGCCGACCCGTCGATCGATCACACCGAGCCGGGCCATCCCATCAACCACATGATCACGCGGGCGATCCCCACCGAACAGTGTCTCCACTGTCATCATCGCGGCGCCCGCATCGGCCTCAGCTTTACCGGCCGCGCCCAGATGCCGCCGAGGCTGCCCTCCGGACCGGGCGTGCCCGGCACCACGGACGAGCGGTTCAACGGCAACTTCCACTATGTGGATCCGGCCACGAATCCGCAGGACATCCACGGCGACAGGGGTATGCACTGCGTCGACTGCCACACGAGCACCGAGATCATGGGAGACGGATTCATCTATGGTCACATGGACCAGGCGACCAAGGTCGAGTGCCAGACCTGCCACGGCACGCCGTGGGCCGAGGGCACCCTGATCGACAACGACGGCGTCCCGCTCCGCAACGTGGCTCGCAACAAGAACGGCGAGGCGATCGTGACGTCCAAGGTCGACGCCCGCGAGCATTGGGCACGCCAGGCGAAGGATGTGGTGGACCCCCTGTCGCCGATCTTCAATCCGCGGGCGTCGTGCGCGATGAACGCCAACCATCTCCGTCCGGTCGGCGGCCTCGAATGCTACGCCTGTCACAGCTCGTGGACGTCCAACTGCTTCGGCTGTCATTTCGAGCGGGACGAGCGATTTCGCGGGCTGAACCTCATGACGCGCCAATGGGAGCAGGGACGGGCCAGGTCGAACGACAAGATCTTCGTCTCCCTGCGCCAATACATGATCGGCCCGAACTCTTCCGGCCGGATCGCCTCTTACATCGTCGGTTGCCAACCGATCGCGGACATTACCGGCGCCGACGGCGCCAAGATCCTCGACTTCGCCATGCCCTACACGGTCAACGGCCTGTCCGGCCTCGCGATGGAACCGGTCAACCCGCACACCGTCCGCGGACGCGGCGAGGTGCGGACCTGCGCCGAGTGCCACCGGGCGCCGCCGACGCTGGGGCTTGGCTCGGGCAATTACGCCGCCGCACGGCAACACGCATTCGTCACCAGCACCGCCGGCGTGCAGGTCTTCGATCGCCACACCGACCCGGCCCAGCCCGTTTCCGTAGGCCTCCTCTCCGGAGGCCCGGCGCTGGCGGTCGCGTCGCTGCCGAATGTGGTCGAAGGCACGGCCGATTTCCTGTATGTGGCGCGGGGCGCTGCCGGGCTGGCCATCTACGACATGCGTGCCGGCGTGCCCACCGGACCGACCAGCGTCGTCGAGGGCATCAACGCAATCGACGTGAGCCGATCGGGGAGCGAGCTGTACGTGGTCACCGGCGGCGAAGGCGTTCGCATGTACGACAACAAGGACCCGGCGCAGGCCACCCTCGTTTCAATCCTCCCGCTTCCGTCGGCGGTCCGTGCGGTTCCCTGGGGCATCCACCTCTTCGTCGCCGCGGGCGCCGACGGACTCGTGGTGATCAACGTGGCCGATCTCGCCGCGCCGAGGATCGTAGGCAAGGTCGATGGCATCCGCGGCGACGACGTCACGCTCTACGCCCACTATCAGATGGGCAACGCCTTTGCCTCGCGGGCCTACGTCGCCGATGCCGACTACGGCGTCTGGGTCGTGGACCTGCTGCCGTCCTTCTCATCGCCCCGGCTCATCGCCGGCCTGCCGCTGCCCGGCGCTGCGGGCCTCGACACCTACACCCGCTATCTTCCGGCCGACGCCACCACCCCCTCACGCGAACACGACTACCTCTATGTCGCCGCCGGTCCGGCCGGGCTGCACGTCTTCGACATCACCGAGCCGGACGCCATCGTCGAGGTCGCCGCCGCCGAACTGGGCGGCATGGCTACGGATGTCGATGTTTCCAGCGAGCTGGCCCCGCCCGGCGTCGACGACTATGCCCTCGTGGCCAACGCGCAATTCGGCCTCCAGGTCGTCGACGTGACCGATCCGTTGAACCCGGTGCTGCGGAGCACGGCGCCGGCCCTGGGTGATTCGCGCGTGCTCGTCGAGGTGCAGCAGCTTGATCGCTTCATCGATGAAAACGGCACGCCCTTGAAGGAAAACTCCCATCCCTTCGTCGGCACGCTCTGCCGCCAGGACATCGTGCGAATCCTCAGCGCCGACATCACGCCGCAGAACTGCGGCTGCCCGACCGCGGCCGCCGACGTCGATGGCGACGGGATCGTGAGCGGTGCCGACATCGGCCCGTTTGTGTCGGTCCTGCTCGGCGCCGGGCAGGGCTATTACGCCTGCGCCGCCGACCTCAACGGCGATTTGTCGACAGACGTCAACGATATCGCCCCATTCGTCTCCTGCCTGCTCAACGGCTGCCCGTAGCGTCGGGGCTTGTCCCCGACGTGTGTAGCGTCGGCTCCCCGTCGCCGGCGTGCCGAGTCCGCGACACAATCGGCGGCGGCTGTCGTGGCGTCCCGTAGGGACGAAGTGAGCCAAGCCCGGCACGCAGTGCCG
>CAYQDV010000029.1:0-23775 GCA_964416295.1 uncultured Planctomycetaceae bacterium | reverse complement strand
ACGCGGCTGTTCGCCCCGCCGGTGCAGATCATCGAGTTCGTACTCTTGGCGTAGATCAGTCCGCAGCCGCCCGTGGCCATCACGACGACGTCGGCCCGCAACGTGCGGAACTCCATCGAAAACATGTCCTGGATCACACAGCCGTGACAAACGCCATGGTCGTCGAGGATGAGTCCAAGAAACTCCCAAAACTCGTGCTTGTCCACCCGGCCTTCGCTCTCCCACCGCCGAACCTGCTCGTCCAGCACATAGAGCAATTGCTGCCCCGTCGTGGCACCCGCGAACGCAGTCCTCATATATAGCGTGCCTCCGAACCGCCGCCGGTCCAGATGCCCTTCGGCGGTGCGGTTGAACGGAACCCCGAGGCGATCCAGCAGGTCTACGACCCGTGGACCCCAGTCCGCCATTTCCTTCACGGGCGGCTGATTGTTCAGAAAATCTCCGCCATAGACCGTGTCGTCCAAGTGCAGCCATTCGCTGTCGCCCAACTCGCGGGCCTTGCGGCTCACGCTGTTGATGCCGCCCTGGGCGCACACACTGTGCGAGCGCTTGACCGGCGACATGCTGACGAGATCGACATGGATCCCCACTTCCGCGAGTTTCATCGTGGCCGACAGGCCCGCCAACCCACCGCCGATCACAACAACATTCTGTCTTGTCATGAGCCTGACCGTCTTCCTCCGAGTGATCGAGAATCAGTTCGCCGTCTCGCCTTGCGCAACCACGGGCGCCGCCTGTGGTGCGGCCGGTCCGGTCTCGTCGCGCCCGGCCTGCGCAAACGCCGCCAGCGACGCGTGTCCCCAGATGAGCAACACGACGGCCAGACCGACGGCCGCGTAGCCGACGCGACGCTGCGCCCGCTCGCCCACGGTGATTCCCCAAGTGATGCAGAACGTCCATATACCATTGCAGAAGTGAAACACCGTCGCCCACAGACCGACGATGTACATCGCAAACGTCGCCACCATCGGGACCTCGACGCCGAACGGCCGCCAGTGGTTCAGGCCGTTCATCGTGATCGTGAACGGATCGTCGCTGCCGATGAACGCCGGCCCCCACCCGACCCAGTGGGCGAAGCGGAACTTGAGCAGGTGAACGATGATGAACAGCAGCGCGATGACGCCGGTGACCCGCTGGAGGGTGTATCGCCAGTTGGCCCCGTAGCGATATGCTCGGGTATTCGGCTCCGACGACAGCGCGATCTTGACGCCGTAGAGAGCGTGGAACGCCAGCGGAGCGAAGATGAACAGTACCTCCACGACCGGCAGATAGGGCAGCCCGTGCAGCCAGTGGACATCCTCGTTGAAGGCCTCTTTACCGCCGCTGAACCAGCCGAACCAGCCGAAGGCCCGTGAATTGGTTAAGAGATGCTCGATCAGAAAAACGCCGACCGGCACGATGCCGCTCAGCGAGTGCAGTCGCCGCATCAGGAAATGGTGTTTCTCGTCCAGCGTCAACGGGTTCGGACTTGCATTTTCCAAGGTCGTTTACCCTCGGTGAGAGCCATCGTTCCGGGACATCGCCCCGACTCCGCGAGCCTAAGGCCTTGTGACCGGGCCGTCAACCGAATCGTTCGACGGGTCGTGCATCGGAGGGGACTGTCCGTTATAATGGCAATCATGAACCAGGCCACAGTTCCGGGAGGGTCCGATCCATGTCCAGTAACGCACGTGCCGTGATTTCAAAGACCGTTCTTGCGACCGCTCTGGCGCTGCTGGCGTCACGGTCACCCGCGCCGGCCAACGCCGCTGATGTCTCGATCAAGCCCGGCGACAAGATCATCCGCGTGGACGTCACCACGCCCGCCGAATTGCAGCAACTGCTCGATCTCGACCTGGATATCTGGTCGCACGAGTTCGGCGTGGGCCCGATCGACGTACACGTCTCAACCGCCGAGCGTCAGGCGATCGAGGCCCGCGGGCTCGCGTACACCGTCGTGAACGACGACCTCGTGGCGACGCTCCAAGCCTCCCAGATCCCGCAGCCGCGCGGGCTTGGTTTCTTTCTCGACTACCACTCCTACGACGAGATCGTCGCGGAGTTGAACAACCTTGCAAGCACGCGACCCGACCTGGCATCGGTCTCGACCATCGGCCAGTCCGTCGAGGGTCGGGACCTATGGGTCATCCACATCACCGGTCCGGGCGCCGGCCCCAAACCCGCGGTCTTCTACCACGGCCTCCAGCACGCCCGGGAGTGGATCACCGGCCCTATGGTCATGTACCTCGCCGATCATCTGATCAACCAATATGACCTCGATCCCTGCGTCCGCGACCTCGTCGATCACACCGACATCTATCTCGCCCCCGTCGTCAACCCGGATGGCTACGCCTACACCTGGACCAACCAGCGCCTCTGGCGGAAGAATCGGCGGCTCAACGCCGACATGACCTACGGAGTCGATCTGAACCGCAACTGGGCCTACGGCTGGGGCGGCGGCGGTTCCAGCGGCACGCCCAGCAGCGAAACCTATCGGGGAACCCTACCGTTCAGCGAGCCGGAGACAACCGCACTGAGCAGTTTCATCGCCGCCAATCCGAGCATCCGAGCCTACATGGATTACCACAGCTATTCGCAGTTGATCCTCTGGCCGTTCGGAAACCAGTGCATCGAGCCTCCCGAGCCGGACGCCACGACCTTCTGGACGCTCGGAAACGCCATGCAGGCCGACATCCAGGCGGTCCACGGCCAGTTCTATCTGCCCGGTCCCGTCTGCCTGACCCTCTATCAGGCGAGCGGCAATTCCATTGATTGGGTCTACGGAGATCAGGGCCGGATCGGCTTCACGATCGAGCTTCGCCCGACCGGCTCGCCCGGCTTCCTCCTGCCCCCGGCGGAGATCCTGCCGACGTGCGAGGAAAACCTGCCCGCCATCCTCCGCCTGACACGCTGGGCCTCCTCCGACCTCCTGATCGACCTGCCCCAGGGGGTCCCGACGCTGCTGAATGCGGCCGCGCCAACCGTCTTCCCCGTCACGATCCAGGCGTCGTGGGGCAACTACGTGCCCGGAACCGCCCTGCTGCACTATCGCTTCGATCCGGCCGCAGCCTTTTCAACGGTGCCCCTGACGATGGTGATCGGCGGCACGTTCACCGCCGCGCTGCCGCCCGGACCGTGCGGGGCCACGGCGGAGTTCTATTTGACGGCCGACAGCGACTCGGGATTCGTGGCGACCAGCCCGTGCGCCGCCCCCGCCAACATCTACGCCGCGCCGGTCGCCGACATCACCGATATTGCGCAGGACAACTTCGAGACCGACCAGGGTTGGACGACCGTGGTCGAGCAGGCGACCAGCGGGGCCTGGCAACGCGGCGTGCCGGTCAACGATCCGGCTTGGGCCTACGGACCCGCTTCAGACGGCGACGGAAGCGGGAGCTGCTTCCTGACCGAAAACGCACCCGGCAACACGGACGTGGACAGCGGCGTCGTGCGTCTCATCTCCCCGTCGATCGACATGACCGCTGGCAACCTTGCCATCTCATACGACTACTTCCTTCGCCTGACGAACCAAGACGGCGCCGACCGGCTTCTGGTGGACATCAACACCAACGACGGCGTCGGCTTCTGGATCGAGATCGCCCGTCACGATACCGACGGCGGTCTCAACTGGCGGCACCACGTGATCGATCAGGCAGCGCTCGACGCCGCCGGCGTGACGCTTACCGCCACGACCCGGATTCGCTTTTCCGCCAACGACGCCGACCCGCAGAGCATCGTCGAAGCCGGAATCGACGGCTTCCGCGTCGTCTCCGTCGGGTGCGCCGACCCCGTCTGTGCAGGATCGCCCGGTGACCTGAGCGGCGACGGCGTCGTCAATGGACGAGACATCGCGCCGTTCCTCGACGCATTCCTCACCAGCCCGTTCTACGACCCCTGCGGCGACCTCGCCCCGCCGTCCGGCAACGTACTCGACCAGGCCGACCTGACGGCCTTCGTCAACCTGCTCCTCAGCGTATAACCCGCGGTCCCGCCATACGCGATGCCCCGCCCGCAGGCTCGAACACAGGGTGCCACTGGCGGCTTGCCCGCCAGTGCCACGCCTGATCAGGCGCAGGTCGCGCGTGGAGACCGCGCCGGCCGGAAGATGAATCGCCGTTCAGATCGGAGGCCGTCGAAACCGGACGCGTGGTCGCGCCTTATCGGCGTTCGCCGTGAATGAGATTGCCGTCGACGTCGAAGACCGCCCAGACGACCTGGTTCACGTTCCGATTGGCGTTGTCCGCCCGGTCGAGCACCGTGACCAAGAGCGTGCCGCCGGCGGGATACTGGAAGGGCTGAATCTGGTTGTCCTCGATGTTGGGGTTGCCCAGTCGCCATTCGGGAGCCGTCCCGGCGTTGGCATTGCAGACGGTGTCCTGCGTCCGCGAGGCGTTGATGAAGGCGATCGGATTGTTGGCAATGTCGGAGTATACAAAGCCGCGCTGCGTGCACAGGTTGTTCCCTGTACAGATGAAGATCGGGTTCTCATCTCCCAGAACGATCAGTTCCGGTAGAGGAAGCAGACTATTGCCATTGAGCGGCGGCTGGGCGACGGGGATGTCGTTCATGTCACCGCCGACGTTTTGAGCGAGCGTATCCGTCAGCCGAAGCGTCAGCAGCCGGGTGCCGCCGAGAAGTTGAACCACGTCGCATCCGATGGTCGCCCCGTTTCCGGCGTCGAGGACGGTTTCACGGTAGCCCGCACTGAAGTAGTTCGACACCTCGTCATCGCAGACAAACCCGCCCGGCCCGGCCGACGCCACGAGTGTCATCGACACGCGGACGAATTGCTCGGCTTCGTTCTGAACGGTGATGGCAATGCCTCGCCGGTTGGCATCCAGATCGCACACCGTCTGAATATCGCCGCCTCCGTTCTGCGTGGTCGGGGCGGTGCCACCACCAAGCCCCCGTCCGAGCAGATTATTGGCGAACTGAAGGCTGACCAGTGGGCTGACACTGCCGCAACCGATGAAGACTGCCGCGGCGAGGGCCGCGAGCCAGATGATTCCGGTCGAATTCAGAACTCGTCGACTACGCGAATGCATTACTCTTTCCTCCATCGGGGTGGTCGATCCAGTTGACGGGCGTGGATGCCCTCTCGTCCTGGCGGGTGCGGCTCGACCTTGCTCCACGGCGCCCGCGGGGCCATCATTCCCTGCGGACGCCCCCCCGGGGAACGGCCGGTCCACATACGGTGCCAGCCGTGTATGGCCGGTATCGCCTGATTCTACACCGTCGCCAGATGCGAAACAAGGGCGCCGCGCAGGAGTGTCGCGACATCGCCGCCGAATATCGGGCCTGACGCACGCTTGGCCACCCGCGCTATTCCGGACCGCTCCAATCATTGCGGCACGCGGCTGGCTTCCGTATCATGGATTCACCTGTCATGGGAGAGGCGACGTGGCTGCACGCTACCTCGGATGGCCGAATCGCATCACGATCGCTCGCCTGCTGCTCGTGGGGCCGTTTTTCGTCTGCCTGCTCAACCTCAACGAACCGGGTAGGGCCGGATTCCGCTGGCTATCGCTCGGTGTGTTCGCGCTCATGGCCATCAGTGACATGTTTGACGGGTTCCTCGCCCGCAGGCTCAACGACGAGTCGCCGCTCGGCCGATTCCTGGATCCCGTGGCCGACAAGGTACTGATAACCGTGGCGATGCTCTTCTTCGGCATCGCCGGCATCCGCGATCCCAGCCTCGTTCGTCCACCCGTGCTGCTCCCGGATTGGGCGGTCGTGGCCGCGATCGGGAAGGACCTCGTGGTGTGCCTCGGTTTCGCCGTCGTCTACCTCGCCACCGGACGGGTGTTTATTGAACCGCGACGTTTGGGTAAACTATGCACGACGATGCAGTTGACCTTGGTCTTGGCAATCCTGTTGGCCTTCGACCTCCCGAGCTGGCTCGCCGATCTGCCGAGGTGGCTCTGGACCCTCGCCTCTGGCGTCGCGATGCTGGCCACCCTTGACTACATCGTCCTCGGCGTCCGTTTTGTGGCAACCGTCGCTCCGTCGGCCGGAAAGAGCCCGCGAGATCCCTGATATGGCATCCAAGCCTGAGGTCATTCCGTTCTGCACCGTTCCGGAAGTCTTGAAAGAACTCCGGGCCAGCCGTTTCGTCATCCTCGTCGATGACGAGAACCGCGAAAACGAAGGCGATCTTGTCTGCGCCGCCGAATGCGTCACGCCCGAAATGATCAACTTCATGATCCGCGAGGCCGCCGGCAAGCTCTGTCTCGCCCTCACGCCGGAAACCTGTGAGACACTTCATTTGGCGCCACAGACGGCCGTGAACACCGCCGAGCACGGTACGGCCTTTACCGTCTCCGTCGACGCCGCCCCGGAGTTCGGCGTCACCACCGGCGTCAGCGCCGCCGACCGCTGCCGCACGATCCATCGATGCATCGCGGACGAAGCCAGGCCCGGCGACCTTCGCCGCCCGGGACATATCAGCCCCCTCAACGGAAAGTGCGGCGGCGTGCTGGTGCGTGCCGGCCACACCGAGGCGGCGATCGATCTCGCTCGCCTCGCCGGTCTCAAGCCGGCCGGCGTCATCATCGAAATACTGAAGAAGAACGGCGAAATCGCCCGCCTGCCCGACCTGATCGATTTCGCGGACCAACATGGTCTGAAAATATGCTCGATCGCCCGGCTCGTCGAATACCGCCTCCAGCGAGAGAAATCCGTCCTGCGAATCGAGTCCATCCCCCTGACCAATCCGTTCGGTGAGTGGAAGCTCCACGGCTACAATTCCATCCTCGACAGCGAACTTCACCTCGCCCTCTGCATGGGCGAGATCGGCCGGCTCGATCCGGACGGGGTTGTCCGCGACCCCGACCGCCCGGTCCTCGTGCGTGTGCACTCTCAGTGCCTGACCGGGGACGTCTTCGGGTCGCACCGATGTGATTGTGGCGAGCAGTTGGAGCAAGCCATGCGCGTCATCAGCGAAGCGGGCGAGGGCGTCATCGTGTATCTGCGCCAGGAGGGTCGCGGCATCGGCCTGACCAATAAGCTGCACGCCTACCGACTCCAGGACGAGGGACTCGACACCGTCGAGGCCAATGAACGACTCGGCCTGCCCGCCGACAAGCGCGACTACGGCATCGGAGCCCAGATTCTCCGTGACCTCGGCGTGCGGCGAATCCGCATCCTGACCAACAACCCAAAGAAAGTCAGCCGTCTTCAGGTCTACGGCCTCGACGTGGTCGAGCAGCGGCCCCTCCAGATCAGGCCGAACCCGCGCAATCGGCGATACCTCGAAACGAAACGCCGGAAGTTCGGACACATGCTCGAGCTGTAGGGCACCCTCGATGTCAGTCCAACAACCCACTACCCGCCATACGCCTCCCTTGAGTTCGCGTGCGATCGGCGAGCGGGATCGCCCGATAGCGGTTGGACGCGCTCCCGTGACCGCGCCGCTATCTGCCGCCCTGTCGAGCACGCCGCGCAGCCCGTCCGACTCCCACGACGTCCCCCCACGCCGCGTCCGCCAAACCTGTCTGACGCCCTTCGATCTTCTCTATGCGCCCGAGGTGGCCACGTGGGTTCCGTCGGCCGCCGAACTCACTTTTCTGGCGCCGGCGACCGCGTGGCCGCTCACGGCCCGCAAGGTAGCCGCATGGGGACGGCATCGCGAAGCCCGCTATCTCTTCTGGATCAGCGGAGACGACGCCCCAGCCGGTTACGCGGAGCTGGATTTCATGCCCGGCCGCCGCGACCAGATGTGGATCGGCCATGTGGTCATCGCTCCGGCTCGCCGCGGCCACTCGTACGGATTCACGTTTATCGAAACGCTCTTCAACCGGGCGTTCAACGTACACGGCGTCTCGGCGGTGCTCCTGGTCGTCCTGCCCGACAATGACGCCGCGATTCGTTGCTACAGACGTGCCGGCATGACGGACATGGGCCTCGAGCGCAAGTTCTTCCGAACCACCGGTCAGACCTGTTCATTCCTTCGAATGGGTATCAACAAAAACCACTATCTCAAGTGCGTTCGGCGCGGCCGGTTGTCCGGACGGTGTCTTCCGATCCGCCCGCAGGCGTCGGATGTGTGGTAGGTCCGGTCGGCTCGGTGCCGTACGCCCCCGTTCTTTCATCGATCAAGATGAAGGATGTGATTGTGGATCGCCGGGCCGTCCACCTGTTCGGCGGTGACGCGCACGGATTCGCCCCGGAGATCACCCGCATCGGGAATGTCGAACTCCCGAATCACAGATTGTCCCGGCGGAAGATCAGCCACCAGCCGGGTGTCGCGCGGACGTCGAGGCGCGATGACGTAGGCCCGCAGGCGCATGTTTTGCGAACTGACGTTGCTGATCCGCTGCACGATGTGAAGTCCACCATTCTCCACACTCGCGAGAACCTGCACGCTCAGGTCCGGGCTGTCCACGCGCAACTCGGTGCCGAGCGTTAATTCGATCGCCGGATCACCGTCGATCATCATGTGGCCGATCAGTCGATACGAACCGATCGAGTAGTTCGCCGGAATCGCAAATGTCACGGCCGCACTGAGCGACCGGCCCGGCTCGAGGTCGACCGCCAGCCGTTTCGGTCGAACCCGACATCCGGAGGGTGGTTCCAAATGAAGCGTTCCGTGCAATCGGACTTGGCGCGTATTCCTCAGCAGGACGGTGCGATGTTGCTGCCCGACCTGAGGGGGCAGCACCGGTTCATCCAGCGCAAAACCGGCCTGCATCTCCACCCTCCATGGCACCACCGGTGCCAGGAGCGCCGGCATCGTGTCCAACTCGAACGCCCACGCCCCTTCCGCACGCTCGACCGGAGCCGTCTTGCGTAGGCCGATCCGCCGAACATTCGGCCCCAGAACCGATGTTACCCGCCGCGGTGCCGATCCCTCCCCGTCCGTCCAGGCAACGAGTGTCCCCTGCCCCGCCCGCGGGGCGCTGAACAGATACGCCGTCACATCGTGGTCAAGCCACACAGGTGTGATTCTGCTCAGGCCGTCCAAGGCCTGCGCCAGCAATCGAAAGACCGCGAACTCGTCATGCGGCATGGGGTCCCCGTCAGCGGTGGCCCCGTTGCTCCACGGCTGACGAATGAACACGGCCTCGGCCCCCGCAGCGCGCGCTGCGACGATCCGCCGGGCGAATTCCGACAAACGCGTCGCTCGAACATAGCGTTGTGGATCCAGACGATCCACAACGGCCCACCGACGGAGCGTTCCGTCTGTAGCCACGGAGGAGAGCATTTCCGCGACTCGCTGCGACGGAATCTGCGCCGGAACCGTGATCGAGAGCGTGTCGGCCGGTAATCGATCGGCACGGCGCAAGTGTTCCAACGATGCGGGCACAGCCAGTCTCGGGGAACGGACCAGTGGTGAAACCTCTGCCCGAACATTGCGCAGCGCAGACGCGAGCTTCCTGCCGTTCTCGTAATCCGGTTGTCCGTCGGCACCGACCTGCCACGTTCGGATACGCGACCCGTAACGCGCGAGCAGCAATCCCAGATAAGGCCTCCATCCTGTGGGGTCCGACGCCAGGATATCGAGAAGGGATCGCGCCCCCGCTGGATACGCCTCCGCGAGCGACGGCGGTGGACGTTCGAGCACGGCCACCAACTCCCGGCCGTCCATCGACAACGCCGCCAGCAGATCATCTCCCAGCGGATCGCCACTGACGATCATTTCGTCGGTCGTTTCCGAATGCCAGAGCGGTAACTTCACCACGCCCGGCACCAATAACTGCACCAATCGCTTCGTGATAGCGACGTGCCGCCGTGCGGAGGCATCGAGAATCACACCGAACGCATGGCCCACCCCGGCAGCCGTCTTTATGCCAGGCGCCAGTCGCACGAACGTCTGATGTCGCGACATCACCTGGCGGTCGCCCGCGCGAACCACCAGCCGGGCTTCGTATCGCCCCGGCCCCAGACCCGATGCGCGAAACACGGTCGCAGCACCGTCTCGGGCGACGATCGACACATCATACGCCAGGACCGGAGAGCCTCGCTCGTCGACTACATTGAGGAATGCTGTCAGACCAAGCCCATCCGCGTCTCGCACCCGCGCCGAGAGCTCGATCGCCTCCTGACCCGTGAACACATTGCCCGGTTCGCCCACACCGGGCGTCGTCACCCGCAGCCGGGCGTCCGGCAAACGCAGCACCGCCATGGCGTCGAACCACGCAGCTCCATCGACATCCTGCAGATGGATTGGCCGCGGATCATCCGGCGAAGGAGAGGACGGCGGATCCTGTTCCACCATGCAGGTCAAGCCGATCCATCGCGCCTGCTCAAACCCGCCCGTAAGCTCCACTTCGACCTGAGTCCAGCCTTCATCCGTGCCAAAGCCGCGTACCGGCCGGCTTCGCTGTTCGCTCGCCTCGATCTTCCGCAGCGCATGATCGTAGAAAAACGCCGTCACATACGCGCGAGCCCGTCGCAGCCGGAAAGGCCGTATCCGAGCGGTAACGAGATAGCGGCTCTCCGGATAGACGCTGATATCCTTCGCGCGATAGCGCGCTCCGACACTGCCTCGATCGAACGACAGACGAAACGAAGGAGGTGCCGGACTACCGACGGCTCGATCGAACGCCGGTTCATTGTGGCGAAAAAAACCGGTCCGATTCAAGATGGGACGCCAGTTCATCGGCACACTCGAGTAGTTGCCGAGCGGCGTTTCATCAAAGTCAAACTGCTTGACGACGCGTCGCCGGATCTCAGCCGTAACAAGGCCGCTCGAATCGGGGGACACTTCGGCCGGCTGCGCCGAGGCCGCTCCCACGATTAACAGCCCGGCCAGCATGGTTACGCCATGTCTCATCGATGTGTGCTCTCGCAGGAATCCCAGGACCAAAGACGTCACGACATTCCATCGGCCAACGCCCTGACGGTCTCTCCGTTTATCGGGTGGCCGAATCGGGCGATTCACGTGCCTATCCCTCGAGTCGCAGCGTGGGGCGCGAACCGCGCAAAAGGTGCACCGCCGCTCGCAAACTCCGCGCCGGTTAAGTCCGATAGCCGTGATCCGCCCTCGAACACCGTCTCTCTTGGCATCTTGAAGATCGGGACTCCGATAAGACGCACAGGCATGATCGAATCGACGTACCCGTCCTCCAGAATGCCGAGATGCGCAGCGACGAGGTCCGCCGCCGAATTCGGTCTAGATTTCACTGGGAGCAAGGCATGATGAAGAATCGTTGGCTCCGCTGGCATCGCAAGATCAAGCTCCTGTGTGCCACCGCCCTGACCGCGACCGTCTTTTCCGGGGGATGTCTGGATTCGGACATCGCCAAGCGCTTCCGTCAGGCCTATGTCCCAGGGCTGACCGAAGGACTGAAGATGGCGGTTCTCCAGCCCGGCGATGCCGAAGCCGGCCTGCGACGTGCTTGGGCCGCGCTGAACGAAGGGATCGCCGCGGCCTTCCAGCTCCGGACGCCGCCCACAACGGGTTCCAACTCCCGCTCCGGCTCGCCCTGACGCTGGCGCATCGATATCATGTTTCTCGGTGCCTGCGACGCCAGAGCGAGGCTCCGTCGCACCGCAGAACCATCGAGGACGGACCATGCCTGCGCATCCGGTCGACTTGGGACCGTTTCAGATCGGCGCCGACAGCGGTTTCTGCCTGATTGGCGGGCCGTGTGTGATCGAATCCATCGATCACTGCCTGATGATCGCCGACCGCGCTGGAAATATATGTCGACGCTTGGGAATCCACTATGTTTTCAAGGCCAGCTTCGACAAGGCCAACCGCACGAGCGCCACGGCCTTCCGCGGACCGGGTCTCGACGACGGCCTGAGAACCCTTGCAACAGTCAAGGAGAAAACCGGCCTTCCCATCCTGACCGACGTCCATCTGCCTGAGCAGGCCGCGCCCGCCGGTGAGGTCTGCGACGTCCTGCAAATCCCCGCATTTCTGTGTCGCCAGACCGACCTCCTCACCGCCGCCGCACGAACAACCCGCACCATCAACATCAAAAAAGGCCAGTTCATGTCGCCGGAGCAGATGCGTCAGGCCGTGAACAAGATTCGCGACGCCGGGAACGACCGCGTCCTCCTCACCGAACGCGGGACCTTCTTCGGCTATGGACGGCTCGTCAACGACTTCACGGCCATTCCCGAAATGCAGGCGTTCGCCCCCGTGGTCTTCGACGCCACGCACTCCTGCCAGGTGCCCGGGGGGCGAGGGCACGAATCCGGCGGCTTGCGGCAGTTCGTTCCAACGCTCGCCCGCGCCGGCGTCGCAGCCGGCGCAGATGCTCTTTTTCTCGAAATCCACGATCGCCCTGATCAGGCCCGCTCCGACCCAGCCACCGTCTACCCCCTCGAACGCCTTGATGCCCTGCTCCGCCAATGCCTGAGCATCCGCCACGCCCTCGGATAACACCACTCGGCACGCTCCAACATAGACACACGATCAAACATCGGAGGCCCCGACCTGCATCGCGGCGTGCGGCAATCGCTGAGATCCAAGCGGACATCAGATGGCAGGCTCGCCGGTCAAGAGCCACAGCAGCAGTCGTCCCAGCGGCGCGAAAGCCGTCACCAACGGACCGTGCAGATACATCGCTGCGAACGCCCCAAGGGCCAACCACGGGCCGAAGGGAATGGCCCGACTCGACTTGTGAAAGATCGTCGCCAGGACTCCCACCAAAGCCAGCAGCGCGGCAAGGAAGAAACCGAACACGACCAGCCAGAAGCCGCCGACCGCGCCGATCGCGGCCAGAATGTATATATCTCCGCTGCCGAACGCCTCTTTGCCGAAGGCCAGCGTCCCGAGGATCCGAACGGCCCAGCCCAGCCCCGCGGCGAACACCAGCCCGGAGATGGAAACGATCGCGCCGACGAGGTAGGGCGTCTCCGAGCCGAGCCAGTCGCTCCACGTCCGGTCGGCGGCGCCGCCATGACGCACATAGGTCAGTCCGACGATTCCGACGAGAAGCGCCGGGAGAACACCGACCAACTCACGCCATGCGGTCGCTCGGGCGCCGTGACGTTCGGACTCGATGTCTTCCACGATCTGCTCGTCGGCTTCGCGATGAACCATCGACGCAAGAATCAGCGCGAAGATGAACACGAATCCGGCGATGAAGCCACGTTGTCCGACAGGCAACAGGGCAATGGCGGCCCCCCGGTTCGGGGCAAGGGCCTGCCATGCGACCAGCGCGACCAGCACGCCGAGCATTGCCAGGATCGGAAACGGGCGAAAACGCGACTCGTCGTCCGACCGTGGGTCCTCTGTATCGTCGGCGGACGTGTCGATTCCGGAGGCGTCCGCCGTGTGCTCGTCCGCCGCGACGGGCACGATGTCCTCAGTCTGTCTGGCATGAGATCGAACGCGCGACGCGAGCAAAGCCGTCAGTCCCCAGACGATTCCCATGGCCACACCGACCAGGCACAGCGCCGGCGGGACGGCGACGCTGAACGCATGGGCGACGGCGGCCGATGCCTCGCCGGTGCCCCACCACGCGACGGAATGGCAGGCCACGCCGACGGCCATCGTGAAGAAGGTAATGCGGATGTCAATGGTGTAGGACTCGATGTCCATCGCCGCATTGGCGAGAAGCCCGGAGAAGAGCACGCCATAGGCCACCGCGATCGGCCATCCGATCGCCAGCGGCGGGGCCGCGCCGGCGACCGGTGGCGGGGTTCCGCCGACAAACAGCGCGTCCCACGTCATCACAAACAACAGCGACGTCAGACACTCTATCAGGGGGTAGAGCAACAAGATGGCCGTGCCGCAATCGCGACAGCGGCCGCGCAGCCACAGCCAGCCGAAGATCGGGACATTGTCATACGGCCGTATACGATGTTTGCAATGTGGGCAGAAGGACCAACGCGGTTGCATGACCGAGAGATCGCGTGGCAGGCGAAAGATCACCACATTCAGGAAGCTGCCGACGATCCCGCCGAGTATCGCAATGGGAACCACCAGAAACCTTACGCCATCTACAACCTCGGATTCCATGTTCCTCAGTCGCTCGCTGGGCGCAGGCCCACTCGCCCGCGCGGATCCGGTGCTTGATACACTGTCCGCTCCTGGAAGCCGAGCTCGCGGTCACGCGTCGGGCTCAGATTCGCGTCAGCCCAATGGGAACGACCTGTCAGTCGAAGAACGAGTCTTTCGCCCGAAACCAGAGTCCGATCGCTTCCGCGATCTGTTCGGGCGACGACGAAACGGTATCCACGACATGGAGGGCCGCCTCACGATAGGCAGGCTCGCGTGCGGACAGAAGCGACTCCACTTCCGCCAGACCCCCGGTCGGCGTCAGATCAGGCCGATTGCGATCCGTGGACGGATCCTGCCGGATGCGCGCCCACAACACGACCGCGGGCGCCCTCAGCCAGACCACCCGGCCGAGACGCGTGACAATCCGGCGGGTCTCGGGATCGTCCACGGCCCCCCCCCCCAACGCGATCACGCGGCGTTTGCACTTCGCAAGCGAGTCGATCGCTCTACGCTCACGCTGTCGAAACCCCGCTTCTCCCTCCGCGTCGAAGATCTGCCGGATGGACCGTTGCGCTGACCGAACGATCTCTGAATCCAAGTCTACGAACCGGAAGCCGAGTTGTTTCGCCAAGCATCGCCCCACCGTACTCTTGCCACTTCCCCGGTATCCCACGAGGATCAGGTTCACGACTGTTGCCTGTGCTCGAACCGGGCAACCACACCGGTGGCCACGTCGATCTCGATGTCCGCGCAGTGAAGATTGGCCGATTCCTGCCCGACGTTGACGGCCAGCGTCTTCCCGAAGCACTGCTGGACTCGATCGCTGACGCGAGGCGACTCATGAACGTGCCCGTGCAGGGAGAGCAGAGGCTGAAGCCGTTCAATGGCGTGGCGAACCGCCCGCGACCCCCGCGGCATACGGTCGTAGGTGCAGTCGAGGTCACAGTCGTTCGGGGGTGCGTGAGCGACAAACACCCAGGGATCCGGCGGCGCTGCCATTTCGGCCAAATCGTCAGCGATCGCGACCTCGTTCTCAAACAACGTGGCCGCTCCGTGCGTGCCCACGCGGGAAAAGCGGCTGTTCCACCGCGCGCCCCCGAGCAGCGGCGGCCGGTCACCCGGTTCGTCGAGGCGCTCGAAATCCTTAACGTACCAGGATGTGGGCGGCGTATACGGATACCCCAGAAAGCGAACCCCTCCCACCGTTGTCGGGCGCTTGTGGTCCAGAATCGACAAGACACCCTCTTTGGCGAGCGTCTCCATAGCCGGCACGCTGCTGGCCCAGTCGTGGTTGCCAAAAATGAATAGGACTTCGGCCTGTCCCGACGCCTCCTTGAGGCGAAGGATCGCGGGCTTGAACTGCTCCGTCACGAACTGAGGCTGCATCCGCCCCATTTGCTCCGGCACAAGGGCCGAATCATCGGGGAGCATGTCGCCCCCGAGGACGATAACGTCGGGGCGTAATGCTCCCACAACAGCGTTCAGCCGCTGGTATTGCACCTCGTCGCCGTGCAAATCCGAACAGTACAGGAGTTTCATTGTCCGACCAACCGAAGCCGTGTCATCCCGGTTCATCTCGCGAAGCCGTTTTCCAAATACGCGGTTATCTTGAAGCCAACAGCGGCTACGGTCAATGCATCTTGGACCGCCGGAGACGGGCCTGCAATGCCCGGAGCCGATCGACTGCGGAAAGGCCGGTCCCGTTGCTACCCTGATTATGCCGGCGGCGACACGCCGATCGCGCGCTCGGCCGCCTCTCGCATCACGCCGGCTCTCGCCACATCTCCCGTCCAGACGCGAAACTGCTCTTCGGCCTGCCGGATGAACATGGACAACCCGTCGATCACATGGCAGCGCCGCCGGGCGGCATCTCGCAAGAGCCGCGTTCGCAAGGGATTATACACGGTATCAAAGACGGTGCACCCTTCGGGCACCGAATCCGCGGGAATCGGTGATTCCTCCGTGTTCGGCCACATCCCGACCGTCGTACAATTCACCAACAGTTGGGCACGGGTCTGAAGCCTGGCATCCCACGCCCTTGCTTCGCAGCCCATAGCCCGAGCCAGGTTGACCGCCTTCTCCACAGTGCGGTTATACACCGTAACCTGCGCCCCGGCGTCCGTCAGACCCGCCACGATCGCCCGTGCCGCACCGCCCGCACCGAGCATTCCCACCCGCAGCCCGCGCAGGAGAGTCCCCTCCGACAGTCCCAACGCCTCATGAACCGCCGCGAGGGCCGCCGCGCAATCCGTATTGCTGCCGTGCAACTTTCCGTCGGCCAGCCAGATCGTGTTGACCGCTCCGATCCGGTCCGCATTCGAATCCACAAGCCCGCCCTGTGCACGAAGGAATGCGAGGGCGTGTTCCTTGTGCGGCGTCGTGACGCTGACGCCACTCAAATCAAGCCACGGCCGCGCGAGCCACTCAACCATGAACGCCTTGAACGATTCGTAGCCGGGTGCAACCGGCATCGGCAGATACACCGCGTTGAGACTCGCCTCCGCCAGCGCCGTGTTGTGGACCACGGGGCTGAGCGAATGGGCGACCGGATCACCGATCAGCCCATAGATGTGCGTCTCATGATTGATCGCGTCCCACCGATACCGCGTCTTCATTTCCGCGACGCTGATCTGCCCCGGGGCCGTCTCTCGACCTTTGGCAGCACTGGCGAACGTCGCGAACGCCCCGAATTTCTTCGCCAGGACGCGCGACATCAGTCCGCAAGGCCCCATACAGATGACGATGGCGGCACGCGGGCTCTCCCGCATGAGTTCGAACGCCTCAAAGTTGTCGCGGATCGTTCGGGCACGCCACGCCAGCTTGGGCACGGTACATGCTCGCTCATCAAGCATGGCCACAAGATCTGCCTGAAGCGTGGCGGGGCGGGATTGAGAATCGTGGCGAGAGAGGATGAGCCTCCGCCCGCCGGGCGCAAACACCTCGACACCATCCTCCGAAGGGCTCTTGTCCGTGGCCTGCGCCACGCCTTCGATGTCGTGATAGAGTTCGGCTGACGACCGCCACGTGGTCAGTTCCAAATCCAGATAATGGCCGACCGACCTCAGTGCGTTCAATTGCTCGGCGCGCTCCGGCTCGGTGCCACAAAACGCGCCGCCTTCGTTCGACGAACGAATCGTCAGAATGATTCCTACGGCTTCCGGCAGCGATTCACACAGCCGGCGAAGGTCGACGTGACTCACAGCGGCGCTCAGGTCCAGGCGAAGTTCGATCAGTTCGGCGCCGCCGGCGATGGCGCGCTCGGCGTCGGAGCGAAGCGATTCGATCGAATCTCCGTGGATCGAAACCGCCAGCCACGTCACAAGTGCGATCCTCCGTGCGAGCGCTGCCGCTCAAAGCCCGGCCTACCAGACTTGGACCTCGGGTACGAGATCGACGCCGTGGCTCTCCGCCACGCCTCGCCGCATAAGGCCGATCAATTCGATGACGTCGGAAGCGCGGCCGTCCGGATCAGCGACGATGAAATTGGCGTGGCGCTCCGATACCATCGCACTGCCATGGCGCAACCCTTTCAGGCCGGCGCGGTCCAGGAGTTCGCCGGCCGACCGACCGTTCGGATTCCGAAATATACAACCCGCGCTCGAGGCACCCAGCGGCGGCTGCGTGCTCTGCTTGTAGTTCCAGATTTCGTCATATCGCTTCCGCAACGCGGCCGGATCGGTTTCTCGAAGCACGAACTCGACGCTGACCACAGGGTCCTGCCCCAGATCGCACGATCGGTACCCGAACGCCAGTGCGTCCCGCCGGCGCTCGCCGATCCGCCCGTCCGGACCCATCACCCGCACGCTTCGTACCGCCGTCTCGATCTCGCCAAAACGCCCCCCACAGTTCATGCGGATCGCCCCTCCCACACTCGCAGGAATGCCGGCGACCTGCTCCAGCCCCGCCAACCCGCGACGGACGCACGCCATCACGAGCCGCGTCAGGTTCACTCCGGCACCGGCGCTGACTTCCTTCCCCTCAAACGTAGTTGCGGCAAACGCGGCACCGACCAGACGGACCACCACGCCGCTCACGCCGGCGTCTTTGACCAGTACATTGGCCCCGAGGCCCAGAAAGCGGATCGGCGTGTCCGTGTCTCGACACCGCCGGACGACGGTCGCGAGCTGCGCTTCCGTCTCCGGCTCGATCAGATACTCGGCCGGTCCGCCCAGCCTGAACCATGTGAGCGGAGCGAGCGGAACACCGCGGCGACAGACATCACCCAAGTCGTCGAACAAGCTCATCGGCGATTTTCCAGACGTCCCCCGCGCCCATCGTCATGACGATGTCACCCGTTCGTGCGTGGGTCACGATGTGCTCGACAATCTGCGCGTGGCTCGGCAGATACAGCGCATCTCCACCGTTCGCACCAACGCGTTCGACCAGGTCGGCACTGCAGATCGCGTCGCACTCCTCCGCACTGTCGCGCACGAAATAGATATCCGGCACGAGAAGGTGGTCCGCCAGTCCGAAGCTGCGTGCAAAATCGCTGAGCAGGAAGCGCGTGCGCGAATGCTGGTGTGGCTGAAATACGATCCAGAGTCGGCGGTCGGGGTGATGCTCGCGGACGGCTCGGATCGTCACCTGGACCTCGGTCGGATGGTGACCGTAATCATCGAGCAGGAGCACGCCGCCAACCTCGCCGCGCGTCGTCAATCGCCGCTCGGCTCCGCGAAACAGGCGCAGAGCGTCGGCGATCATCTCCGTTTCGACTCCGGCGTGGTGGGCCAGCGCCATAGCGGCCAGCGCGTTGGTGACCTGGTGGCGACCCGGCAGGTTGTCCAGGCACACATGCGCAAACGGCTTCCCACTGTAAAGGATATCGAACGCGTAGCATCCGCGTGTGCGCGTCATGTTCGACGCGCGCCACGTCGTCCGCTCCATATAACCGAATGTTTCAATGGCGGCCGGGACGTCCTCGGCAGCGGCAGCGACCGCGCGATCCTCGCCGTTCGCGATGATCACCCCATCGGCCGAGACGAGTGATGAAAAAGCCTTGAATGCCTCAATGATGGCATCGAGGCCGCTGAAGCAGTCGAGGTGGTCTTCCTCAATATTGAGAATCGCAGCGGATTGGGGTCGAAGACTGAGGAAGGAGCGGTCGTATTCGCACGCCTCGGCCACAAAGTGCGGTCCGTCCCCCACACCGGCGCCGCCGCCGAGCTGCTTGACCTCCGCACCCACCACGAACGTGGGGTCCATTTTGGCGTGTCGCAGGATGAAGGCGAGCATGGCCGTGGTCGTGCTCTTGCCGTGCGTACCCGCCACCGCGATTCCGGTCCGCAGCCGCATCACGCGACCCAGCATCTCGGCGTACTTGACGCATTCCACGCCTCGGCGCCCAGCCACCAGCAATTCGGGGTTGTTCTCTCCGATGGCGGCGGAATAGACGACCAGATCGCAGTCGGACGGCACGTTGATCGGTGCCTGTCCGATCCGGACGGTTGCCCCAAGCTCTTCCAGGCGGCGTAACGACGGCTGGTCGATCCGGTCCGAGCCACTGACGATCGCGCCGCACCGCAGCAGCACTCCCGCGAGGCCGCTCATGCCGCAGCCGCCGGCACCGATCAAATGAATGCGCCGGGCCGCGTACGGGCTTGACCAGTGCTGCCGCTGCTCCCGCCGGAGCCCGCGGGCCGTCAGCATCGAGGGCCGGTCGACACCGGCGTCTGTAGTGGATATGGATTGTGTCATCGCGCGCACCTCCCTGTGTCAACCGTCTTCCACCGTCATCATCGGAAAGAAGGCCGCTATCCGTGGCGGCTATCTTAGCCCCGCGGACACCGGTGGCAAACAAGCCGCGTGCGCACCCGCCAAACGGGGATCCGGCCGGCGAACTATGGGGTCCCGGTGCCGCCTCGGGCGAACACTTCCGCGTACTTCAGCGCCCCAGCCGTGTTGAACAGCACCACCGATTCGTCCGGCTTGACCCAGCCTCGTTCGCGCAGCCTTCGCAACGCCGACAGACACGCGCCGCCTTCGGGAGCGGCCGAAATGCCGCACCGCGCGGCCAGTGCGCGGGCATCTCGAAGCAACTCGTGATCGTCGACCGCCACGGCCGTGCCGTTCGAGGCCCGCAGGCATTGCAGAATCACGAAGTCGCCAATGGCCTTCGGCACGCGCAAACCGGCGGCGACGGTCTTCGGATCGTCGACGGCGGCACCGGCCGGCGCGCCGCGCTCAAACGCGGTCACGATTGGGGCGCAGCCGGTGGCTTGCACGACGACGAACCGCGGGCGCTCCGGGCCGATCCAGCCCAACGCCTCCATCTCGTCAAAGGCCTTGGCCATGCCGATCAGGCCCGTGCCGCCTCCGGTGGGATAGACGATCACGTCCGGCAGGGTCCAGCCGAGCTGTTCGGCGATCTCGTAGCCAAGTGTCTTCTTCCCCTCGACGCGATAGGGTTCCTTCAGCGTCGAGACGTCGAACCAGCCCTCGCCATCCTTTCGCTCAGCGACGATTCGTCCGCAGTCGTTGATGAGGCCGTCGACGAGCGTCACGTGCGCCCCGGCCAGCTCGCATTCCATCCGGTTGGCCACGGGCACGTCGTATGGCATGAAGATGTACGTCTCCAACCCCGCGGCCGCAGCGTACGCGGCGAGGGCGCCTCCGGCGTTTCCCGCAGTCGGCACGGCCAGCTTGCGCGCCCCCAACAGTCGCGCCATCGACACGGCAGCGCTCATCCCGCGAGCCTTGAACGAGCCGGTCGGATTCAGGGATTCATCCTTGATCCATACCTGCCGCACGCCGACGTCACGGGCCAGGACCGCCACGTCAAGCAGCGGCGTGCTGCCTTCTCCCAGCGTGACCGGCGTTTCGTCCGGTGGCAGCGGCAACAATTCCCGATACCGCCACATCCCCGGCGGCCGCTTCGACACGGCGTCGCGGTCCACGGCCCCAGCCGCCGCCTCGAGGTCATACTCCACGCGCAGCGGCTTGCCACACGAGCACAGGTTGATCAGTTGATCCGGCTCGAAGCGGCGCCCGCACGCCCAGCAGGCAATTTGTTCCACAAAGGCGGCATTCATGGCCGCACACTCTCGACGCCCGCGCCCTTTTTTTCAAGCCGTCGGCGCGGCGGGAAGCTGTCGAGGTTAATCTCGGACGCAACACCGTTCTTCGAGTTATCAGACCTGTCTGCCGTCAATCTCTAGACCGAGCCGACCGATGATAGGCCATGGTGATAGAGTCTGGAGTCGCCGAGCCGGGTGTGTTCGCATGGTATCCGCCATCTCCAATTCAGGACTGCCGGTTAACCGCCTGATCGCGTTGATGGGGGGCTTGCGCGCCCCGGCGGCAGGGTCGGCGACCGACGGCCCGGCCGTCAAGCCGACCGATGCGTCCGCCGGAGCCGCCGTCGGCAAGAGCGAACTCACCGACGAAGAACGCCGGCAGGTCGAGGAGCTTCAGAAACGCGACACCGAAGTCCGGCAGCACGAACAGGCCCACAAGGCCGCCGCCGGTCGCTTTGCCTCTGGGGCGCCCTCATTCGACTTCAAGACCGGTCCCGACGGAAAGCAATACGCCGTCGGCGGCGAGGTCCAGATCGATACGTCGCCCATCGAGGGAGACCCCGAGGCAACTGTCCGCAAGATGGAGCAGATTCAGACCGCCGCACTCGCGCCGAGCGAACCGTCCGGCCAGGACCGGACCGTGGCTGCCCAGGCCGCCCAGGCCAGGAGTGAGGCCGAAGCGGAACTGGCCAGTCAGCGGACGAACGGACCAAATGGCGGTTCCTACCCGGTATCCGGCCGCCTCCAGTCCCTGCTCGCCGCCCAGGACGCCCCGCCCCCCGGGCGCTTCATCGATGTAGCCGCCTGACGCTGCCCGTCACCGGGGCCGTGACAGAATCGGCGGGCGTTTCCCTTGCCGCATCTCGCTGAACAGGCCCCGTAGGGGCGCTTGATCGTAGCCCGGCACGAAGTGCTGGGATCGGTCGCCAAGAGCACAGCCGAGTCCCGTAGGGACGACTGAGACCTCAATCGTCCCTACGGGACTCGGTTTTCTCGGTTTCGCACGAACCCCGGCACTGCGTGCCGGGCTTGGCTCACTTCGTCCCTACGGGACGCCACGACAGCCCCCGCCGATTGTGTCACGGACCCCCCGTCACCGCCTCATCGCACCGCTACTGCAGCGATACCGGATCCACATCTACGACAGTCGACTTGCACCGGGTCTTCAGCAACTCTTCCGTTCGGAACAGGTCCACCGCCGTCAGCAGCGCCCGCGCATCGGCGAACGTCATCAAGACGTCATAGCGGTGGCGATCGCGCATCCGCGGAATCGCCGACGGCTGCGGCGGAAAGATCGTCGCCTCCAGGCCCTGCCGGACGAACGCCTCCTTCAGCCGTTCGCCAAGCGACCCACTCTCCCGGATCAGTTTGGGCAATCTCGGGTCGGCAAGAATGATCCGTACCATCCGTGTCGCCGGCGGCAGCCCGGCCGTGCGACGCAGTGCCAGCTCGCGGCGGGCGAATCCCTCGTAATCGCCCTCCACGGCGTGGCGGATCGGCGCCGCCTCGGCGGCAAACGTCTGGACCACGACGTGACCGCCGACCTCTCCGCGCCCGCTCCGGCCGGCCACCTGCAGAACGAGTTGAAAGGTCCGCTCCTCGGCCCGGAAATCGCTGATCGACAGGGCCGTGTCCGCACTGACCACACCCACGAAGGACACGAAGGGAAAGTCCAGCCCCTTCGCAATCATCTGCGTCCCGACGAGAAGGTCGAATTCCTGCCGTTCGAAGGCCGTCAGGACCTCCGCATAGTCGCTGGTCCGCTGCATCGTGTCCGCATCGACGCGGCGAATCCGCGCCGATGGGAACTTGTCGCGCAATTCGGCCTCGACCCGCTGCACCCCGATGCCGAACCGCACCAGATGCCCTCCGCAGCCGGCCATCTGGCACCGCTCCGGCAGGACCAGCCGGGCGCGGCAGTAGTGACAGTGCGCCAGTTGGGTCGTGGAATGGAAGACCATGCGCACGCTGCAATGCGGGCACGAGATGGCCGTGCCGCACCGCGGGCAGTGCAGAAAGCTGGCGAAGCCGCGTCGATTGAGCAGCAGGACGGCCTGCTCCTTTCGTTGCAGAACCATGTCCAAATGCTGTTCCATCACCCGCGAGAGAAGATGCACGCCGCGCCGCTCACGATGTTCCAGACGCATATCGACAAGATGCACGGTCGGCATGGCGAGATCGCGGACGCGGTTCGGCAGGCGGATCAGACGGTAGTGGGTCCGTTGCCGCAGATTCTGCCACGTTTCCAGCGACGGCGTGGCCGAACCGAGCACGACCGGGATGGCCTCGATGTGCGCTCGCTTCACGGCCACGTCGCGCGTATGATAGCGCGGCGCCGCCTGACTCTTGTAGCCGGCTTCCTGCTCCTCGTCGCAGATGATCACACCGGGATTGGGGCAGGGCGCGAACACTGCGCTTCGCGTCCCGATGACGACCGGAATACGCCCCGCCGCCACCGCCGTCCACGTTCGTGATCGCTCCACGCCGGTCAAGCCGCTGTGGATGACTGCGACGCTCTCGAATCGTGACTGGAGCCGCTGAACCGTCTGCGTCGTCAGCGCGATCTCCGGCACGAGCATGATCGCCTGCCGCCCCGACGCCAGCGCCCGGCGCATCGCGTGGATATAGCACTCCGTCTTTCCACTGCCGGTGACCCCGAACAGCACCTGCACCGAGAACGTCCCCGCCTCGATCGCCGCGGTGAGCTGCTCAACGGCGGACTGTTGATCGGCGTTGAGGACGAATCCCGGTTCGTGCCGGGAGACCGGGTTCGGCGCGGGGGCGACCGGCTCCCGCCGCGTCTCCACCCGCACGCGGCCCGCGCCCACCACGGCCCCCACGATGGCCCCGCCGCAGACACGCGCCCCGCTCCCGTGTCCGCGA
>CAYQDV010000028.1:0-23903 GCA_964416295.1 uncultured Planctomycetaceae bacterium | reverse complement strand
ATGGGAGCCGGTTCGAATGGGAGCAGGGCGGACGAGAGCCGGTTCGAATGGGAGCAGCAGGCTCGGCAGGAGCCTCGCCCTCCCGCTGGGCAGCCCGCAGATTCAAGGTTGACGGAACACTAGTGTTCCGACGCACGTGATTTGATGAACCGGGCCACCGCCAGACCCGATTTCGAAAACCGCTTCAACCGTCGCCGCCACGCGGCGAGCCTCTCGGGATCGGACCAGCGAGACATGCACAACCTTCTGAACCATGGCATCCGCCACTCTCAACACCCCCGCCACCATAGCACGCCTGTCAAGAATGGCTGTCATGGGGGCTCATGTCGCCGCTTCGCCCCCTGACGCTTTCGTCTCGAACAGCCCGTGAGAAGCTACTTCTTCAGAGCCTCCAGCGATGCGCCAAAGTTGATGTGGAACGGTTTGCCGTCGACAACCATCGCCGGTACCGACTTGACGCCCGCCGATTCGGCCTCCGGAATCCGCGCCGGCGTCTCGCCGAGATGGACCACCTCGACGTTATACTTGGCGCGATCGATCGCGCCGATGAACTCCTGCTCGGCCGCGACACACACCGAGCATCCCGCGTGATAGAAAACAGCTTTCTTCATGGGCTTTTTCTCCTGTTCAACGAACAAACATTTCAACACTCACGATCGTCGGGGCTGTGGCCCTGTTTCTCTTTCTTCCCTACCGGAAAGCGCCCACGCCTTCTCCAACTCATCCGACTCGGCCGGTTGCTGCTCAGGACAGTCCAGCCGCAAGTGTCGGTCGCCAAACGCCGCGTCCACCAGGGCGCAGTGATGGGGCCGCTCCGGGTCGGCATGGACGTCAGGCTGAAAGTACTTGCAGGATATGCACATTTTCGCAATCGGGATTTCGCCGCGCACTTGAAGTGTCCTGATGATCTTCATGAGCGCCCGGAAGAGCGTTTCCTGCTCGGACAGCAAGAAGCCATCAACTCCCGCAAGCAGAACGTCGGACCAGGCTGAAAAACGATCCGCAGCCCGCCGGCCGGCGGCCGTCAGTCGTACCTCGATCGCCCGGGCGTCTTGTTTGGATTGCCTCTTGATTACGAGAGATTTGTCGGCCAGCACGCGGACCGAGTCACTCACCGTGGCCGGCGTGAGACCGAGGCTTTCGGCCGCATCCGACACGCGGAGCGACGCGGCCGGATGAGCTCGAAGCAGGCAGAGGATGTCGCCCTGTGTCGGGGTCAGGGACTGAGAGGTGGCCTGCCGCCAGGCGTAGTGTCTCGAGGCCAGACCGATCCTGAGCAGTCCGCTCACGACCTTCGGCGTGATGGGGTCGCTGCTGCTGTCGAACGCGTTGGGCGGACAAGACGACATTTTCTTTAGGACTCCTTAGTAAATTGTATAGGACTACAGAAGCGACCGTCAAGCTGAATTCGGCCGAGGCCGGATGCCGGCACACGGCACTCAGCCGGTAGATTATCGGACTTTATTCATGATACCGCAAATCCGGGAGGCTTCCGAGCTTCGGGGGCATGAGAGGTTGGGAAGGCAGGGTGCCCGGGCTTCAGCCCGCGCGGCCGTCGTCATACCGACAATGGTATAACTCCACGGCTGGTAAACCGCGTCACACCTCACGGATCGGCAGCCGCGTGTCGGGGCTCATGACGATCCTGCGGTAGCCGCGGCGATAGGCGAGTTGCGCCGCAACCAGCACGGCCGCGACCAGCAGCGGATAGAGACAGAAGCGCACCAGTTCCAGCCAGGAGGTCGTCGCGGCGTGGCCGTCGGCCGTCGACGCAACCGACGCCCCAATCGCGTTCAGATCGGTCATGTCGTAGAAGACCGAAGGCAGGTTCGAGCCGCCGGCCGGCATCAGCCCCTCCCACGGAACGATCATCGCCAGCGCCATCATCGACCACACCCCCGCCCGCGCCATGCCCGACGCACCCCCCAGACGGGCCGACAGACTCACCAGCAATCCCAGCACGCTCAGCCCCACCAGCATCACGATCGACGCACGCCCGACAAACCCCGCCAGCGCGACCGACGATTCCGTGGCGTGCAGCCAGCGAGCCGCGCTGGTCCGCGCCGCTTCCGAGGGAACGGCCACGCCCGGCTCGACCGTGATCGCCTGAAACGCGTTGTCCAGCTTGTGCGTGTGGCGGACGACGTACCACGAGCCCATCAGCGCAACGATCGAAACGAGCGCCAGCCAGAAAAACACGTTCTTCGCGATGCGAAGAACGTCCAGCGCCGCCAGGTGCTCCCGGCTCAGTTCCTGCAGCGTGTCGTCGGTCTCATCCATCGCAGTGGTCTCCTCGCCGGACCCGGACGTCCCCGGCCCCGCTGGAACGAGAATCCCTTCTCGTTCCCATCTCCCACAGGAATCCCTTCCTGTTCCCCCGATAGCAGTGCCCGTTGGACTGTGACATGGGAGGATTCCCATTCGGTTGGGACCGAGAAGGGATTCTCGGTCCAGCACGGGACTATTGCCCCGAACCGCCGCACTATTTCCTGCCATCCGTCGGCATCACGCGAGCGCCCCACCGCCGGCCATTATTCGATCTTCAGCGCGTGGATCGTGGCCTCGGGCACCAGCAGTTCCTGCGGCGTCGAAGCCACAACCCGGCCATCCTCTTGAGCGTACTTCACCACGACCGCCACATTCTTCCCGGCGAGGTCGAGATCCTTGCCCCAGGACAAGCGCAGGCCGTAGCCCCACCCCATCCCCGTCACGTGCTTGGCGCGCCAAGGGTACGCCTTGTGAGGGGGGAGTTCCCATTCGAAAACCTGCCGTGCGACGCGACCGCCCGCCGGGTCCCGATCGACCCGGTACATCGTCACGATGATCGTCCCACTCCCGAACACGCCCTTCGGTCCCTTCGTGCCTTCCAGATAGACCGTCAGCTTCAGGCCGTCCACCCGGCCCGTGCCGTCGCTATTGAAAATCAGCCACGGATTGCTGCTGATGAACTTGCGCACGCCGACGATGTTTGACTCAATCGGGGAGGCGTCGGCAGAGCGGGAAGCGCGGCCCCAGCCCCCAGCCGGCTCCGTGCATCCCGCGGCAACCGCCGCGATAATCGACAACGATATAAAAGCCCCGCGTCCCAGCCGCCTGTGCGCCATCGTCCATGTCCCCCGCTTGCACACCCCGATCATCGCGCCCCGTCCACGCCGTGCGCCGGACCGTCGCGACGCGTGAGGATCTCGTCAGAGACCGGCAGCCGCGGGCCATACTCCGGCACCTTTGGGCCGTAGTGCCGATGAGGCGTCTGGCGACTCGGCTGGACCGGCAGGCCCGGCACCGTCGGCGGAGCTTCGATATCCTCAATCTCCCCCTCGGACTCCGGAAACATCTGCAGCCCCTCGAACAGCGGACTCTGCTTCATGTTCTCCGTGATGATGCCCGCCTTGTCACGCTCCTCGATACTGAGCCGCCGGCCGTCCTCAATCGTCCGAACGATCCGAGGCGTCAAGGCGATCATCAGTTCGGTCTTGTCCTTCCTCCGGGTCATCGAACGGAACAGCGCGCCGACCCCGGGAAGATCGCCCAAGAAGGGCACTTTCGTCTCGGCTTCGTTCTCGCTGGTGGTGATCAGGCCGCCGATGACGACCGTCTCCCCATCCTTGACGGCCACCGTCGTGTCCGCCGTGCGGTTCGTGAAGATCGGGGCCAACACACCGTTTCCCACATCGATCGTCGAGTCCGTAATCGCCGAGATCTCGGGAGCGACGTGCAGATAGACCCACCCGTCCGGATTGATGTGCGGCTCGACGTCCAGAATAATCCCGATGTCTTCATACTCAATCTGGCTCGTCACTTGGCCGTTGTCCGTCACCTGAGTGTTCCGCACGAACGGCACCTGGTTGCCGATCGTGATGTTCGCCTCCTGGTTGTCCTGGCACATGATCATCGGCCGCTGGATCACTTCCAGCCGGCTGTCCGACTGAAGCGCCCGCACCAGGAAGTTGAAGTCCTCGCCCGTGATGGTGAAGCTGAAGCCGCCCACGCCCGACCCCGCCGCGCCCAAGTCGGTCCCCCCGATCACGTCAAAGTGCGTGCTCTGAAGAACGCCGTTGCCTCCGGGGAGGGCGGTCTCACTGAAACGCAACTGCTGGAGCGCGAATTCCAGACCCATCTCAAAGCGGTCGCTCAGCGTCACCTCGGCGATCATGACCTGGATCATCACCTGCGGCGGCGGCAGGTCGAGCTGCTCGACCATGTTCAGCACCGACGACTTGAACCGCGGGCTGGCCGAGATCAGCAACTGGTTCGACTCTTCGTGCGCCACGACCGAAACCTCCTGGTCCATCCGCCGTTGCGGCGCGACGTTGTCGCCCAGCCGGTCCATGCGGGCCGTTTCCGCCTGGAAGTAGGCGTCGAGGGCCGTCTGAACGTCCGCCGCCTGGGCGTTGATCAGCGTATAGACGACATAGTCCCGGTCCCGAATCGCACGCGAATCGAGCTGGTCAATGATGTCCGCCACGACGTCGATGTCCTCCGGCCACCCGGCCGCAATCACGGCGTTCGTCCGCTCGTCGGCGGTAAACGTCGTCCGAGGCCGTCCAAACGTCCCCTTGACCGTTGGGCCACCCTGCGACGCCGCGGAGGGAACCGCACCGGTCGTGCTCAGCCCGCCCTCCACCTCGAACTCGCGGCCTTCCTGAAACGCCCGCTGCTGGTCCGACCCCTGGTCCTGGGCAAACATCGCCTCCAGCAGGTCCACCATCCGCGTCGCGTCCGCCTGCACCAGCGTGAAAACCTTGACCATTACCGCCCGCTTCTGAATGCGGTCCAGCTTGCGGATGAGGGCCTCCATCAGATGCAGCGAAGCGGGCGGCGCGACGACGATCACGTTGTTCGTCCGCTCATTGAAGCTGATGCGGACGTTCTTCTGCATCATCTGCATCAACAACTGCCGGCCCTTCTCGTCCTGAAAATCGTACTTGATCAGCAGCGAGTCGACCGCCCGCGCCGAATCGTTCTCCTGACCCGCACCACCGCCGCCGCCGCCCGCCGCCGCCGCACCGGTCAGAATCTCATTGAGCAGGTCCACCATCTTGCTGGCGTCTTCGTTCTCACACTGGAAGATGCCGATCTCGGCCGTACCGACCGGCTCGGCCGTGTCGAGTTGCTGGATCAGGACGTCCAGATTCTCCAACTCGCCCGGAGGCGCCGCGACCAGCACCGCGTTCGTGCGGTTGTCCACCGTGACGCCGACCGTCGCGCCGCCACCGCCGGCCCCACCGCCGCCGGCCGCCGCCTGGAACAACTCGTCCAGAATCTCCTTGATCCGATCGGCCCGGGCCTCTTTCAACGGATACAGCTTGACCATCTCCAAGAGGTTCGAGCGCCGATCGAGCCGGTCGATCACGTCCTTGATCAGGGCGTGGTCTTCGCGCGAGGCGCTGACCAACAGCGTGTTGCTCCGCTCGTCCGGCTCGACCGTCACCGGAATGTTCTGCACCTGGGGGCCGCTGCCACGCGACTGGTTCCGCTCCTGAAAAACGTTGCGAATCATCTCGCCCACGCGGGTCACCGCCGCCTCTCGCAGCGGACCATAAACGACGATCGTCGAGGTTCCGTCTCCGGGGGGCACATCCAGTTGATGCGTCAGCGACACCGCCCGGTCGATGCCGTCCTTCGTGCCGCCGATGATGATGCGGTTGCTCCGCTCATCCGCAAAGACGGTGATACCGAAACCCGAGTTTCCGCCGGTCCCCTGCCCACCGCCGCCACGCACCTGATCGAGCTTGTCGAAGTGTTCCTGCAACTGGGCGGAAATCCGCACGGCATCGCCGTGCTCGATCGTGATCAGCTTCGTGATCGCCGCGTCCCACGGCATCTGCACGCTGTTCATCCGCGTGTACACCTGCCGAACGAGCGACATATTCTCCGGACTGGCCGAGACGATCAGCATGTTCGCCCGGCTGTCGATGGTAACCGTGACCCGCTCGCGCTTCTGCGCCAACGCGCTGTCCCCACCGGCCCCGGGCTTGAATACGCCGTCGCCGCCGCACAACTCGTCGACGGTGTCCTTCACGCGGCCGGCCTCGATGTTGTCACAGATGAAAAACTCCACCTGCCCCGCGATGCCCATTTCCTGATCCAGTTCGGCAACCTTCTGCCGGAGGACCTCGATGTTCTCGCGCGACGCGGCGACCAGCAGCGAGTTCGTGACCTCATCCACCTGGATTTCCACCTCGTCCTCGGGACGCGTCTTGCCGTCCACCGTCCGCATCTGCGCACGCTTCTGGAACAGTGCCGTCATGGCCGAGGACAGTTGCTGCGCCGAGTTGTACTTCAGCGTGACGATGTAGATGTTTGCCATCGGGTTGAGTTCGAGCGACTCGATCTTCGCAACCACCTGTTCAATGGCGTCGAAATCGCCCTTGCTCGCCGCAACAATCAGCGAATTGCTCCGCGCGTCCGCCACGATCGCCGGCACCTCGAGCTTGAATCCACCCGTCCCTTCCTGCTCCTGTTTACGCTGCTCCCACAACGTCTTCAGCGTGTCCGCCATCTCCGTCGCGTTGCCCTCCTTGAGCGTGATCGTCCGGATGTCATCCACCAACCCCGTCGCCGGAACATCCAGCCGGTGAATCAGGCCCTTCAGCTCCTCCATCCGCACCTTCCGCGCCGCGATGATCAGCGACCGCGATCGAGGATCGCCCTTGATGACGACCTTCTCCGCCTTGTCTGCGTTCGGACCCGTTCCCTTCGGAAGCGACTCGGCCCGCTTGTCGATCATGTCCGTCAGCGCCGCCTCCAGCGCCGCGGCGCTGGCGTACTCGAGCTTCACGATCTCAAACGGCATCACGTCCAGACCCTTGACGTCCAGGCTTGCCGCCAATTCCGTCAGAAGTTTTACCGCGTCCGGCCGGCCGATGACGACAACCTGATTGGTCCGCGGGTCCGCCTTGACGACGGCCTTGTACACAAGATAGCCCGTATCCCCATCGGGCTGACCAAAGCCTCCTCCGCTCTTGCCGGGACGCTGGGTGAGCGACTCCGCCTCGCCGAGCATGGCGTTCAACTGTTCCGTCACCTCGGTCGCGTCCGCATGCACGAGCGTGAGAATCTTGTGTTCAATCACGGCCCGCGCCGGCTCCTTGTCAAAAACCGCCGCCACCTGCTTCATGATCAGGCAGTTCTCTTTGGTGCTGGCGATGATCAACGAGTTGCTCTCCGGCTCGCCGAAGATGACGATCGGCCGGTTCAGGTCTACCGTCGCCAGCGGCTCACCGTGCTCATCGAGCAGGCGGAACCGGCGGATAAAGTCCTGCATCGGCGTGTCGCCGGTCGCCGCCTTCTGAAGCAGTTCGTTCAGCAGCGTCCCGAGTTTGTCCGCCTCCGCCACCCGAAGCGGCACGATCATGATATCGGCTGTGCCCACCTGGTATTTCTGTTCCTCGGCGGGCGGCAGTTCCGCATCCAGCCCCTTGATGATCTGCTCGACAAACTTCAGGTCCGCCTCCCCGGCCGTGACGAATATCGAATTCGTCGGCGCGTCGATCTCGATCTGAATCGCGTCCGTCGGCAACCCCTTCTGACGCAAGTAGGCGGTCGTCATCTTCCTCAGCGTGTCGCCGACCTCCGAAACCCGCCGGTTCTTGAAGGGGATCGTCCGCACGAGCTTCGTCGTCTCGCCGGCGGCTTCCTCGTTCTGGCGAATCAGCTCCAGGGCCTGTGCCATCTTCTCTTTCGTCGCCGCGATGTACAGCCCGTTCGTGCCCGGGTCGGCGATGATGTCGACCTTGTCCTCGGGACGCACCGACCGTTCACCGATCTTCTCGATCTTTGAAAAGACGTTCTGAAGCGTCCCGGCCAGTTCCCGCGCCTGCGCGTTGTGCAGCGGAATGTATTCAATCGTCTTCTGCGGCAGCGCCGTGTCCAGCATCTCCAGAATCGACTGGATCACCTCCATATCCTGATCGTTCGCCTCGATGATGACCGCGTCCGGACCGGCCTCGCTCACGCTGATCGGCGCGTTGGACAACCGCTTGCGAAACGCCTGCTGCGCCGCCGCCGACATCTGCCCGATGGCCGAGGGCTGCGTCGTGGCTCGAATCGCCTGCTCCGGCGTCAGCCGTTTGCCGCCTCTCCGCACGACCGGAACCTTCGCCGCGCCGCGCTTCGCCGGTCGGACCTTGCCGACGGGCTTCTTCGGCTGAGTCGTCGGAGCCTTCTTCTGCACCTTGCGAATGGTGAACGACTGCGGCGGCTTCGCCGGCTTCGCGTCCTTCGGCGTCTGAGCCACCGCCATCCCCAAGGCTACCTGAGCAAAGAACACCGGCAGCGTCCCGGCAACCGTCATCCTCCGAACCGTCCTGCCCTCCATCGCCCGATCCAGTGGCCGGCCCTGCTGCCAACCCGCGTCGCTCCGGCGACCACGCCGGCCGCCACGCCGCGAGCGCCCGCCGCGACCGGTGCCGCTCCCTGTCGTGCCCTGCTGGAGCTGCTCGATCAACTGACGCGCCTGATCCGGCGACAGGTTCTTGAGCCGGATGACCTGACGAGACGTACCCCCGACCGGCCCCATCTCTTCCAGCGTCTTCACCAGCTCTTTGACTTCCTCAAACTTCGCCTTCGACGCCGACACCAGAAGGCTGTTCGACGTCACGTCCGCCCCGATGCTCACCTTGTCCGGCCGATAGTCCCGGCGCGTCCGCTTCTTGTTCTCCTCGACCTCGTTGATCTGGTCCTCAATCTTCCGTGCCAGTTCTTCGACGTCACGGCCGGCCTTCAATTGCACGATCCGAACGCCGCCGCCGCCCTCCTCCTCGATGTCCGCGTCGAGGTTCTTCGCCATCTCCTCGATCAGGCTCACGTCCGAACGCTTGCCCTTGATGAGCAGGCTGTTGGTCGCCTCGACCGGAACGATCGTCGGGGCCTGAGTGCCGCTGCTGCCCCGCTGCCGGCCGCGATCCTCGTACATCTGTTTGAGGATGTCGGCCAGTTCGCTCGCGTTGTAATGCGCCAGTTTGATGGTCACCGGCCGGTTCAGCGCCTCGTCCGGCTGATCCAGTTCCTCGATCTTCGCCACCGTGTCCGCCACCCCCTCCGGTTTGCCCGCCACGATGATCGCGTTCAGCGACTCCACGGCCTTCAGACGCATGTCGCCGGCCAGAACCGTCTTCTCCTCCTGCTGGTTCTGACGCCCCCTGGCCCACCATGGCACGCCTTGCCGCCCGCCGTCCTCCGGCGACCGCTTCGACACCCGCAGGTATTCCGTCAGGATATCCAGCATGTCCGCCGCATCCATGTACTTGAGCGAGACCATCTCCATCGTGCTGTTCTCGCTCGGGTCCACGTCGATCTCGGCGATGATGTCGTCAATCCGCGTCTTGGTCTTCTCGGTGCAAGAGACCAGAAGCATGTTGCTCGACGGCTCGGCGATGATGGACACCTGGTTCTCACGCTGCTGCTCCTGCGAGCCTCCGAACCGCATCCACGGCGGCAGGTTGCGCCGGCCGGCGCTGCCCGACTTCTTGTCAAAAAACTCCTGAAGCGTCCGCGCCACCTCATCCGCCACCGCGTACTGCAGGTGAATCCGGTAGTCCTGCACGGCGAACTTCGTGTCCTCGGTCGAGAGTACGTCGATCACCTGCTCCTTGATCTTCTTGAACTCCGACTCGGTCGCGTGGACCAGCAGCGTGTTCGTCGGCTCGTGGTACTCCGCGTGAACCCCGTCGCCCCGCCCGCGGCGGCCGCCGCCCCCGAAGAGGTCGTTGATCGTGTCGGCCACCGTCTTCGCCGGAACCAGTTCCGGCATGACGATCGTGTGAACGGCCCGGCCGCCCTCGATGTCGATCTGCTGCACCAACTCTCGGATCTGATCGAGCTCCTCGGCATTCGCGTACACGGCGATCTTCGTCGTACCCTCGATCGCGCGGATCGTCGCCGATTGCCGCTGCCGCCGACCGCGATTCGCGGCAGTGAACACATCCTGCAGGCTCCGGGCCACGTCCGACGCGTTCGTGTTCGACACCTCAATCACATGTTGCGAACGCTGCGCGTCGCCCGGCTTGTCGATCTCCTCGATCAGCGACGCAATTCCGTCCATGTTCTTCCGAGACGCCGTCACGATCACGCTGTTCGTCGTCCAGTCCCTCGCAACCGCCACGACGTCACGCGGCGACGGATTCCGGCCGGTCTGCCGGTACGACTCGGAGATCGCCCCTTGGACCGAACCCGGATCGGCATACGTCAGCTTGAACACCCGCCGCAGCCGCTCCGCCGCGCCCTGCTGCTCGACGTCGAGTTCCGTCACCATCTGGGTGATCTCTACGAACATATCCGTCGTCGCCGTGACGATCAGGTTGTTCGACGCCACGTCCGCCGTCACCGTCACCGGCCACTGCCCCTGCCGGCTGCGCACCGTCTTGGCGCGGAAGGCATCGTTCAACGACCGCGCCAGTTCGTCCGCCCGGGCATTGGTCAACTGAATGAACCGCGTCTCCTTGACGTTGCCCGTGTTCATCTTGTCCGATTCGGCGATGAGGCGTTCCACCTCCTTCATGTTCTTCTCGTTCGCCGTCACGATGATCGACATCGTGCCGTCCTCGTAGCTGGCCTGAACCTGATCGATCGGATTCCGGCTGCCGCTGCGGAACTGCTGGTTGATGATGCTCGCCAGCGTCCAGCCCGCCACGTACTTCACCGGAAACGATCGCGTGGTCCGCCCCGCCGCTTCGTCGCTGTCCAGTTCCGCAATCCGGGCCGCGATCGCCTCAAACCGGTCCGTTGACGCCGTCACCACAAGCGTATTGCTGTTCATGTCCGCCCCGTACGTGATCGGATACACGCCGTTCCGCGGACGCGGCGTCGCCGCCCGGTGGGCGTCGTTCAGCATCCGCGCCAGCCCGTCCGCCCGCGCGTTCACCAGCTTGAAGAAACGCGTCTCCTTGGCGCTGTCGACCGACGGCAAATCCGCCTGCTCGATCAACGCCTCGACCTTGGTCATGTTCTCCTGGCTGGCCGTCACGACGATCGACATGGTCCCGTTGATGTAACTGGCCGCGACTTGATCGTTGGGATTGCGGCTGCGCGTGCGGAACTGCTCATTGATCACCCGCGGCAGGTGCCACGCTTCCGCGTACTTGAACGTGAACGTCCTCGTGATCAGGCCCACGGCGCCTTTCACGTCCAGCGACTCGATCGTGTTCAGGATCGACTCGTAGTCCGCCTGCGACGCGGTGACGACAAGCCGGTTTGTCGCGTCGTCGCCGATCACGTTGATCGGGTACTTTCCCCGCGTCGGCGTCCGCGAGTTGTGGATAATGTTGTTCAGCGTGTTCGCGAGGTCGACCGCCCGGGCATTGTTGACCTCGTAGAGGAAGTCCTGCACGGTGCCTGCGCCGCCTTCCACGTCCATGCTGGTGATCATCTGCGTGATCTGCTCATGGTTCTTCTCGCTGGCCAGAACCAGTACCGAGTTCGTGTTCGAGTCCAGGCTCACCGCCACTTGGTCCCGTTCGGGCACGCGCCCCGTCCGCCGGAATGCCTGCGTGATCGCGTCGCGGACGCTGTTGATGTTGGCGTATTTCAGCGAATAGGTCCGCAGCTCCCGCATAATCGGCTTGGACTCCTCCGTGTCCATCGCCTTGAGCTGCGTGTCGAACACCATGTATGTCGACGGCGAACAGTTGAGCAGCAGGATGTTGGCGTTGGGGTCGGCGGTGATCGTGAAGGCGTCCTGCGGCTTGCTCCCGCGGCTCTGCCGCCACTTGTTCATGAAATCCTCGAGCGTCGGCTTGATGTCCTCCGCCCGCTGGAACTTGAGCGTCACCCGATAGTCCTTCAGCGGCTCGCCCACGGCCGCCAGGATCGGGTCGATGATCGACGTCTTGATCTGATCGTGCTGCGTCGCGTTTGCCAGAACCGTCACGATGTTGCTCGACATGTTGGCCGTCACGGTCGGCGCCTCGATGCCCGTTTTCCTGAACGACTGGCCCGCAAAAAGCGCTTTGATGTTGTTGGAAACCTCGTTGGCGTTCACCGCCCGCGGCAGCGTATACGACTTCGTCTCCCGCGCGATCGGCGTCTCCGGCTCTACGTCAATCTGCTTCAGCACTTCGCCAATCAACGCAAAGGTCATCGGCCCGCCCGTGACGATCAGCGAGTTCGTCCGGGCGTCCGGCACCACGCCGACCAGATCCAGGTCAAAGTCGACGCCACCGGTCGCCATCGCCTTGCCCATCATCGTCGTCAGCTTCTGGTCGACATCGATAGCCGAGGCGTGCTCGAGATGGAAAGCCTGCACCTGGATGTCCGTCGGCGACTGGTCCATCTCTGCGGCGATCTCGGTGATCTGCTTGAAGGTCTCGTCATCCGCCCCCGTCACATACAGCCGCTTGCTCGACTTGTTGCCCTTGATCGTGATGTTCTGCTTGCTCCCTCGCCGCGAACGCGAGTCCCGGAACAGATCCTGAAGGTTCTGGGCGATCTTCTCCGCATCGCCGCGCGTGACCTCGATCGATTGCCGCTGCTGTGACATCGCCACCTTCGAGTCCATCTCGCTGATCTGCCGCTCGATTTCCTCCATCTCCTTGGCCGGAGCCTTCACCAACACCGTGCCGGTCGAGGTGTCCGAGCTGATCACCACGTCCGCATCCTTGCCGCCCGCTCCGAAGACCGACTTTAGGGCGCTCGAAATCGACTTCGCATCTCCCCTGACCGAAAACTGCCGGATCCCCTCGCCCGCGCCCGTGTCGACGTCCAGTTCCTTGACAATCGTCTCAACCTGATCGAGGTCCTTCGCCTGCCCCGCGAGGATGACGCTGTTCGTCCGCGCATCGGCGTTCACCGACACACCCGTGCTGCTGCTGCCGCCACGCCTCGCACCGCGCCCGCCCCGGCCGCCGCCGCCCGGCCGCGCCGTCGTCTGCGCCGCCACGTCCCGCACGATGGTCGCGACCTCCGTCGCCTTGGCGTATTCGAGATGCACCCGACGCATCTCCTTCTTCGTCGTGTTCGTCTCCGTCTCCAGGTCCCCGATCAGCTTCGCGATCAGTTCGAGCGTGTCGGGCGGGGCCTGCGCGATGATCGAATTCGTCTGGGCCTCCGCCGTCAGCTTGATGTTCTCACTCGACACCACCGTCCCCTGCCTCTGCTGCTGCCGGCCCTGCTGCATCTGGATGATCCGCTGCTGAGCGGCCTGCTGGCCGCCACGCCCCGCCTGGCCACGCGCCCCGCCCCGCCCCGGCTGCCGCCGCGAACCCCCGCTCAGGCCGAGCACCTCTCGCAGATTATCGACAACCTGCGTGGCATCCAGGTTCTCCAGCTTGAAAATCTTCAGGTTCTGCTCCTTCGGCGGGACCTTCCGATCGATCTGCCGCAAGACCTCCACAATCAACGGAATGTCCGTCGTCGGCGCCGCCACCAGCAGGCTCCGCGTCCGAGGGTCCGGAACAACCTTGATACGCGACGGCTGCACCCGAGGCGCCCGCGGCTGCCCCCCTCGAGCCTTCTGCCCGCCCGCCTGCGCACCACCCTTCACCCCGGGAATCTGCGGCTGCTTCACCGCGCGCTGCGGCTGACGACGAGCCGGCACCTGTTGATTGAACACCTGATTGAGCAACTGCGCCGCCACCGCCACGTCCGCGTACTTCAGCGGAAACACTCGGATCACCGTCGGCGCCTTCCCCGACGTCAGGTCCGAAACAATCTCGTCAATGATCTCCTGCTCCTCCTCCGTCACGCCCTCAACAAACACCTTGCCGAATGGACCGGTGATAATCCGGATCGGACCGGTCGGCGCAGCCTCGACCTCGACGGCAGCGGGAAACTCGGCGGATTCAGCAGAGGGCGTCTCGGACGAACCCGATTCCACGATCAGGTGATTGTGTGTCACAGGCGGCCGGGCCGATTCCGGGTCGGGTGCGTCATCACCCGGCGGCGTCTGGCCCATCGACGCCGTCGCGACCGCGTCCAGCGAGCGAACAAGCCGCGCGGGCAAGACACACGGGCTTTGATGGCAGACGGGGCAGGGTCGCGGGTCGATCGGATCGTCCGCATGATGCCGTCCGGCCGAGGTCTGCCCCAGCGTCACGGCCTCGACCGCGCGGAGCAGGCTGGCGGGCAGGACACACGGGCTGACCGGCTGGCTCGTGGCGGTGTTCTCCGAGGCATCAACCGGAGTCTCCGCCGCCGGCGGTTCACCTGCGTGGACGTCGACAATCTCGACGTTACCCGTATCCCACAGGCCCACGACCTCGACCTTGCGGCCGATGCGGTCGGCCAGTTGAGCCTTGACGAGCTCGGCGAGCACCTTTGGAGACATCTTCTCCTCGGGGTCCAGCGTCATGCTGTATGCCCCCATGTCTCGCGTCGTGTCCGGTACGTCGAACATCTCCACGAGTTCGCGAATCTTCTCCCGTTGTGACGGTTTGCTCCGCACCAGCAGCGTCCGCTCCGTCGGACCCTCCTCCAGCGTCGGGCCGGGCTGCTTGCCCGGAGGTTTGAGCAGGTCCTCCACGTCGAACGCGATGTCGAACGCCTTGCGGTGCTTCAACTGAATAATCCAGAACTCCCCCATGTCCGTCGGCATGTCGGGGTCGACCGGGTCGCCGTCGCGGAGAATCGTCTCGAGCAGGGCGTCGATCCGGGGAAAGTCTTCCGGCATGGCGCCGACCAGAATGGTGTTGTCATAGATGTTCGCGTGAATCTGAATCGCCGAAGGTCTCGACACACGTGACGCCGGCCGTCTCTTTGCGCCGGCCTTCACCTTGCCCCCGGCCGGCCCGGCGACGCCGAGCATCGGCCGCAGCGCCGCCTCCGTCTCTTCCGCGTCGAGCACGGCGTACTTCTTGAAGACAGGCGTCTGCTGGTGCACGTCGATCTCCGTGAACAACTGAACGGCCTTGGCCACCTCGTCCCGCGGCCCGTCCAGAATCACGCGATTGCCGCTCGGCACAACCTTCAGAGACCCCCCGCCCGCAATACCGCTCGCCCCCTGCTGCCCTGGCTTCCGCTTCACCACCCGACGAGCACCCCTGCCCGTCAGGCTCAACAGCGTGTTGGCAATCTCGCCCGCCGGACGGTTCTCCGCCGTCAGAATCACACGCGACGGCTCCTTCGACTCCGATTCCCGGTCAATGTCCGCCACCAGGGCCTTGATCTGATCAAGCTTCTCCGGCGGAGCCGTGATCAACAGCGAGTTCGTCACCGGCTCCGCGTTGATCACCACCCCCTTCGTGCTGGTCGCGCTCGACATCCGCATCGGACGCCGCACCTTCCCCTTCGTCACGACGGTCCTGCGCCGAACCGTCCCGCCCCCGCCGAAGTTCTCCCGCAGAGTGACGGCAACCTCCTCGGCCCGGGCGTGCTCCAGCTTGATGATCGTCAATTCGCCTTGCGTCTGAATATCGAGCTTCTCGATCAGCGGCGTGATCTCGTCCATGAACGGCTGGCTCGCATACACTCGAACCGTGTTGTTGTACGGATCGGCGAAGAACTGGTACGCCGCCGTCGTCGTCGCGGCGCCCTTCATGCGGGGCGGCGGAGGATACATCTGGTTGAGCATCGCCACCACGTCTGCCGCATCGGCATGCGCCAGCGCAAACGTGTGGTACACCGGCTCAATCACTTCCGCCTCGTCATCCAGCCGCCGGATGATCGGCTCGATCTTCTCCCAGTCCTTGTTGTTGCAATAGACAATCAGAAGGCGGCTGGCGTCGTCTGGAATAAACCGTGGACCCGTCGCGCCGCCGCCGCCCGTCCTCCGAACCACCGGCCGACGCACAACGCGCTTGCCCTTGATGATCCGCCGAACCGGCGCCCGCCGCGGAGTCGCACCGCCGCCGCTCCCGCTCGCGACTTGCTCCAGGATCGGTGCGATCTCGCTCGGACGCGCGCTCTTCAAATGAACAAATCGCTCACTCGCCTCGTCGTCCGGCGGCACGTCCAGCTTTTCGATCAGCCCAGAAACACGCTCCAGGTCCGCATCGCTGCACACGACCAGAAGGCGATTGCCCGACTGCGGCTGAAACCGAGCCCCGCCGCCGCCCGCCTTCGGATTACCGATTGGGAAAATGTTCGACAGCGTCGCCGTCAGCTCCGCGGCGTCGGCGTACTCAAGCTCAATAATGTGATCCTTGCCGGCGCCGGCAACGTCCCACTGCTTGACCATCTCCGTTGCCGCGGCCACCCCAGCGGCGCTGCCGACCAGCACCACCGCGTTCCCCGCCATGTCGGGAAAAATATCGACGTTCACCGCGTCTTGAATGTCCGGCGGTATATACGTTCGCGCCGACTTCTTGGCCATCTCCGTCCGCTGCGTCGCCAGGATCGGCTTCAACGCCTGGAGGATCGTCGCCGTCCCCGTGTTCACCAGGACGACCCGCTGAACCACCGGCGCTCGCACCTCCGGGCCGCTGTCGAGCGTGTCAATCGTTTCCAGAATCTGCGCCAGAACCGTCGGCGCCGCCTTGATGATCAACTGGTTGTTCGCCGCATCCGGCACGATCGTCGTCTGTTTCGCCTTCTCGGCGCTCGGGTTCACCCCCGGCCGATTCCCCTTCGGCGCGGTCTGGATCGGGAAAATCTGCCGCAAGACCTGCTGAATCTCCGCCGCCTTCCGCACGTGCAGCTTGCGAACCACCTTCGTTCGGCCCGTGTCGGCGTCCGGAGGCGGACCGACCGCCAGCGCCGCAAGCGTCTCGCGAAACTTGTAGTGGTCCCGCACCAGACCCGTGAGTTCAATACGATCCCCGTCTACCTCCGTACCGTAGTAGTCATCGAAGTGTGTCCGGAACTCGTCGATCACCTCGAACGGCGTCCAGCCAGGCGGTGGTTCAAAATACGTCAGCGCCATATCGAATGGATCGAGGTCCGCAGCCTCAAACGCCTCGAACGTCTGATACATCTTCTCCGGCGGAATCTTCTTAATCCGATCCGGAAGCCGCCAGACCGCCAGATAAATCCCGTCACGCTCCACCAACCGCTTGTCCATGGGCCGGTCAAGAAGAAGGTTGTTCAGTGTGTGAAGAACCTCGGTGAACGTGAAATCCTGCGGGCTGCGAAACGACACGGTGTCCGTGATCGTCTTGTAGTCACCCACCAGAACCAATCCGCTGATCCGTGCCACGTCGCTCAGCACATCCGGCCACGGCGTGTCTACATAGTCAAAACGATAGGCCCGCGCATCGGGGTCCGGCTGCGTCGCCGGAAACCGCATTGTCGGAGTAACAATGCCGCCGTCCGCCGCAACCTCCCGCGACGTACCCATCGGCGGAACAACACCCACCGCCGACTTGCCACTCCGGCCAGGCCCCCTCACCGGCAGTTTGGTCCCACGCGGCGACGCCGATCGCTTCGGCAGAGTCGGGACCCCGTGCGTCGGGCGAGGCGGTTCCCCGGGCTTGACCTTCACCGCAGGCCGCGCCACGACCGCGGGCTGAGTCTTCGGTGCCGGCGGCGGGCCCGTCCGCCTCGGCACCCGAACCACCTTCGATGGGTCGTAGCCCTTGCCCTGAAGTTTCAATTCCTCGGCGGCCGTCTTGACGCCGCCCCTTGGAACCGCCGGCGGCTTGACCACCCCGGATGCCGCACCCGCGGACCGCGGCGTCGCCGGGCGCGCCAGCCTCCGCCGTTCCGCCAGCTCCCGCGCCATCTTGAACCGATCGTCCGCACGCTGCTTTCCGATCTTCTCGGCCTGCTTCTTGCGGATTGACTCCATGGCCGCTTTCTTCGCCGCCGCGATCTGAGCGTCGGTGCCCTTGTCCTGCTTCGGCACCGTCTTCTTGTCGGTCGCCTTCGCAGCTTTCTTCGTGGTTGCGGTCTTCGTCTTCGGCGGCTCCGATCCCGGCGAGCCGACGCCGGACGCCAGAGAGAGCGACGACACCATCAGCGCCAGGCTCATCAAGCCGACGACCACCCCATTCCGATTGCCTTGCCATGACGACATCGTCAATCCTCCGTCTCAAGCCGCTCGGCGTCATCGCGCCGCGGGGTTGCATGTCCGTTCGCCGGCGTGTCGGCGGGCGACCTCACTGCGACCGTACCACGTCATCGCCCCGCACCCACCGCTCGATCGCCGCTCCCACCTCCACCTGCGTCGCCTCCGTCTCAAGCCCCTCCAGCAGCACGCGGCTCGTGAAAGGCTCCTCAAACGGATACAGGTAGTAGTGGCCCGTCTGCGCCATATACACCACGCCGCCAAACGGATGCACGGCCATCAGCGCCCCCCCATCCACATCCTGACCTGTCGCGATCAACATCCGCTCGTGCGTCCTGCCATTCACCGCGATCAGCACGTGCACGTCCGGTGCCGTCCACATCCCCGTCACCGTCAAGCTCGCATCGGCCGGCGGATCCGCCACGACCTCAGGAGGCGCCACCACAACCTCCGGAGGCGCCTCGCCCTCCACGCCGATCGGAAACACCTGTTTCGTCTTCGCCGGCATGAACGTCCGCGACCCGGCCGGCTTGCCCGATGCATAGGTCGCCGTCACGACCACCGTCTTCACCTTCTCATAGACGTCAATGTCTATCCGCTTCCCGGCCGGAATCCGCATCGTCGGCTTCGTGACACTCTTGCCACCCCCGTCCGTCACCACGACCACGACGTCGACCACGTCATCGTCCTGGTTGTCCACCGCCAGATCAATCTGCTCCGGCGGCGGCGCCGGCGAATGCACTGGAACGTGCAACACCCACGGCGGCCGCGTCTTCGAGTCAAACCGCCGCGGGCCAAACGCCTCCGCGTCGGCATAGATCGCCGTAATCTCGACCGCATCCCCCTCGAAGGTCGGAGCATCCTTCTTGCTCTTACCCCCGACGGTCAGAATCGGTTGCTCCCCAAACGGCTTGCCCTCCCAAAACGGCCGCAACCGCACAACAACATCCCGCCAGTCCTGATTGTCGATCGCCACAAGTTGCTTCGGCGGCGGAACATACAGCTTGAAAATGTTGCGGTCGTCCAGTCTCGCCCACGCCTCTCCTGAAACGACCTCGCCGCGACCAAGGTCCGTCAGTGGAGCGTCCATCCGGTCCATCGACTTCATCGTGTTCGGCAGCTTGATCGCCAGCAAGGTCTTCTTGTCGAACTGCGGGAACACCGGCGTCTCGATCACGAGCTGGTCGATCTTGACCAGATTCGGTCCGACCTTCGGGTTGATCGGGCTGATGCTCAGCTTCGTGATCCGACACAGATACGGCGTCGCGTACAGATCCCGCAGAAACGCCATGACGTCGCCATACGCGCCCTGACCCGCGACCGAGTACGAAACGGTCGTGATCGGCGCCTTCTTGGATCGCCCGATCTTGCCGGACCCGCGCCCGTTGAAGCTCGTCTTGTCGAGATGGTGCTTCCCGGCCCGTTGCTTCAGGTCCTGACCGAACCGATCCAGAACCACGGAGGCGTCCTGCGAAATCGACCGCCCGACCATGTCTCGCCAGGCCAACCGGAGCTTGCGGCCACGGTCGATCTCCCGCTGGTGCTTGCCCAAGGCCTCCTCCGCCGTCTCGATCGTCTTCGATGCCCCTTCAAGCGGCCCGAGAAACACGCCGTCGACGACTTCATACGCGACGACCAGACCCAGCACCGAGCCGATGATGATCGCCAGCAATCGGTCTCGCCCGTTCATGGTGCCCCCGCCTTACTTGGTTTCGAGTCCTCCACCGGTTGTGACGCCGCGGCGGCCTCCGGCTTCGTGGCCGGCGGCGGCGATCCGCCCTCTGGTGAACGGTCCGCCGAATCAGGCGATGTGTCCGTAGCCGGCGGCTCGCCGTGATCGACCGGCGCCGGCTTCTCGGAATGCTTCCGCAGGGGAATGACCGCGTCCAACTTCGTGTCATAACGATAGCCGTCCGACGACGTCGTCCGCGCCGTGTTCCCGGGCGTGACGTTCGCAAATCCCAACTCGCGCATCCGCTCGCTCAACACGTTCACGCTCGTCGACGATTCGGTGCGAAGCTGGATTTGTACGGAACTCACCGACAGCCGCGACTTGCGCCGCGGCTTCCGCGTCTCGAAGATTACACGCGTCGCATACGCCTCCTGGCTCGGCGGAAACGCTTCCGTCAGCCGTCCCAGAACCTCCGGCCAGCACTGCTCCGAGCGCTGCCAGTCTCCGATCGCATCCACCTTGGCCTTGAACTTCCGCACGGCCTCGGCCTCCTTCTTGCGAATGCTGACCTCCTTCCGCAGCCGGTCGGCCTCCCGCAACTCCGGATTCACATAGTTGATCCGCCCCGCCACGCCCGCCGCGATGAACAACACCGCCGCCGCCGCCGCCACCGGGGCCTTCTTCATCCGCCGCGACCGCTTGCTGCTCGGCCTCTTGGGGTGCAGAAAATCGAAGTGCGCCAACCCGTGGCCGCCGTGCCCCATCGCCAGCCCCAGGACGGCGCTAAACCCCCGAAGTTCCCGCGACCGCTTCTCCGTCAGGCTTAACGCCTGCCCCGGTGCATACAGTTCGCCGCGGACCCCGAAACGCGACGACAGCGATTCGGCCAGCTCTGCCTCTATCCCGGACGCCCCCGCCACGATCACGCGCTCCACTCGAAGGCTCGGATCCGTCGCCCGATACGCCTCGTACGACCGCGTCACCTCCATCAACACCGCATCGACCGCCCGCTTCGTCGCGTCGTCACGCGGATGCTCTCGAACCGCCGTCGAGACGATACGGCTGTCCTCGACGCGATCCTGCCGGCCCGCCCACAGATCGGCCAGCGACACCGACGCCGCACGGCTGAACGCCAGAACGCCATCCCGAACAACGTCGATCTCCGTCAGTCCGGGACCGACCTCGACAATCAGTAACGTCCCCGAAGACACCTCCGATCCGCTCGCCGAGATCGCAACCAGGTTACCGTGAGGCCGCAGGCCGATGTCCTGCACCGAAAGTCCGGCCTCACGGCCGACGTCCCGGTAATACGCGATCTCCTCGTTGCGAACCGCTGCAACCAGCAGCTCACACGGCGCCTTCGCATCAAACGCCCCGTTCACGATGAAGTCGATCGTCGCCCGGTCCGCCGCGAAGGGAAGCTCCTTCGCCACCTGAAACCGGACCATCGCCGCCAGCTCTTCCGCCGGTGTCGGTGGAAAGCTCAGCGGATTGAGCACGACGCGGTCCCGCGGCACGGTCAGCAAGGCCTGCTTCGCGGAGATCTTCGCCTGCCGCAGTACTTGTCGCAGAAACGCCCCCAGCGATTCCGCGTCCGAAACCGACACGTTCGCCGGAATCGGAACCGACACCGCCTTCAGCAGGTCGATCCCCTCGGCCCGCGCGCGGAATGACACCACGCGAACGTCCCGCGCGTCCCAGTCCACCGCGACGAACTTCTTAGTTCCCAGACCGATCGGCAAGGCCACGCTTTTCCTCCCCATAGGGGTTGTACGCCACGCCCAGCGGCGTCAGGTCTCGGCGATAAAGAACCTGGGCAATCGGCCCCCGCATCTCGAACACCGTCCGCACGCGCCGGACAACACCCACGTGGTCGGCGTACCCCACGGCCTCGACACGGTAGGTCATCGAACTCGTCGTAATCCCGTCCACAATCCGCCGGAACGTGTACAAATCAATCGCCCCTTCGGTCACCAGCCACGCAGCGGTCGCCTTCGAGCCGCTCTCCAGGTTCGCACGCGCGTCCACGATCGCATTCACATCCTCCTCCGTCAGAGCCTCAATCGCCGACAGCACCTCCCGCGGCGCCGTGTTCACGTTGATCCGACCGGTGAACCCCGGAACGATCTGCACCGTCAACCGATCCAGAATCAGCGGAAGATCCTCCTCCGTGCCCGGCGGCGGTTCTTCCGTCAGATCACGATATTCCGGCAGCGGCGGCTCGCGTTTCTCATCTGAAACAGCCTCCGCATCCGGCTGTGTCTCGTTAGGATCGGACGGACCGTCCCCGCTCTCTTCAGCTTTTCCGTTATCGGAATCGGAATCCGGTTGAGACGTGGCCGGCTGTGTTGTCGCGTCGGGTTCCTCTTCCGGAGGCTCTTCATCGTCGGTCTCCGGTTTCGGCGGCGCGGGAATCAGGTTCATAACACTGTTAAACTGCATGCCCGATGATCGAACCTGCATAACATAACTGACAATTTCCGAACTGAGATCCTCCTCCAGTAACTCCTGCAGTTTCTGCGTGTCCTGCATGTTCAGGTTGATACGCTGCCGATTATCATTCGACATGTTCAGTTCGCGCGACCAGACCGTTAGAAACGGCGCTATGCCTGGAAACAGCTCACCGTCCGCGTCATCCGGCGGAAACGACGTGTCCCCGTCGTCTTCGTTCGGATCGAGCAACCCGTTCCGGTTGTAATCCTCTCCGAAAACCACCCACGCCGTGAATCCCCGCACCAGCAACAGTTCTTCGACCGTTGCGAAATTGCCCTTCTTCGCCCGATACGGCGGTCTCAATGAAAAGTAGTACTCGTCCTTCGCGCCGTGGGGCCGCGCCACGTTGCCCGACTGGCGCCAGTCGAGCAGCGAATCAACCAGAACGTCGATATCAACCTCGTGATCGGCGTCGTCCGGGATAGCCGTCTCGAACAGGCGCCGAATCTGCGCCTCCGTCGCCGTGTTCAGATCCAGCCGCGATCCTTCATCCGTGATGCCGTAGAGAATATTGTCCCGATCGTCATAGTCCGGATGAATCAGATTCACACGCCAGGCCGCGTTCGCCGCCGGATCGAACCGTTCCGCGTCCGATCGCTCCTCCACGTTGTCGCTGCCCTCGGTGCCATACACCAGCAGGTGTTGGAACTCCTCCGGATTGTCGAACCACGTGTCCACGTCCCCCCGGCTTTCTCGAAGCAGCGTCACCGCCCGCTGAAAGCCGCTGTCTGCCGCCAGCCGCGTCTGAAACACGTGATGGTTCGACATGATTGTGTGAACGTGCGCCCGCACCATGAACGAGTACGCCGCCGCCAGCAACGCCAGCAGCGAGATCATCACCAGCACCACCACCAGCACGAGCCCGCGCCGTGGTACGGCCCAATCTCCCGACCGCGCACGTCTCGCCGTGTCCCGCCCCGGCACCATGCTCAGAACCCCCCGCCCTTCCCGCTGCTGCCGCGGTTCGAACGCCGGTTCGCACGCATGATCCGCGATCCGAAAAAGGTGTCCGCCTGCGGAAGCCGCACCGTCACCGTGTACGTCTGCGGCGAGTACGGCTCCGGTTCCGACGGAATCAGGTCCGGATCCTCCTCCAGATCCAAGTCCTCTTCCTCGGGCGGTGCCAGCGCCGGAGCGTATCCCACCGTCACCTCCACCGCCTGAGGCAGCGAATTGCCCGCTCCGCCCTCCGGGCTGTCGCCGATGTCCCACTTGTCCACCCACTCCACGCCATCGAAGTACCGAAAGCGGACATACTTCAACTCCGGCGCCAGAAGGTCGAGATCCACGTCCTCCTGGTCCGTTTCATCGACCGTCACCTGATTCAACGTCTGAATCTCCCGCCGAACCAGCCCCAATGGGGCCGACGCCTCCGTATCGTCGGGATAGACGTATGTCTCGTCCTCGTCGTATGCCAGGTAGTATTGCACCTCACGGATATCGCTCTGACCCGGAAGCGGCTCCTCCTTGACCGAGCGATGGATGTACAACTGCGGATCAGTTAATACCACCGTCTGTATGCGAAGCAGCCGGTCGTCCCCGCTGATCCCCGGCCCCTGGCCCAGCAGAAACCCGTTCGACGAACGAATCTCGTCGGCGATCTTCGTCGCGATCACGCGCGCCAGTTGCGTGTCCACGATCATCCGCGTGCCCCGATCCCGGGCCTTCAGCGAGGCGTCATAAAATAAAAACATCATCGACGACATCAGCACAATCAGACCGATCGCAAGCAGGATCTCAATCAGGGTAAACCCCCGCCGCCTGGGTGAATCACACGCCCTCATGACCGCCCCCCACCGCGACGACCGCCGCTTCCTCGCCGCCCAAGCCCCGCATTGTCAGGCCCGCCACGCCGACCCC
>CAYQDV010000027.1:0-24303 GCA_964416295.1 uncultured Planctomycetaceae bacterium | reverse complement strand
CGGGCGCGCGTTTTTCCCTGCCCGCAAGACGTCAGCGTCAGTCGGGGGGCGGGACTGACGGCGCGGCCGGCGACGCCCACGCGGAGAGGCTGGGCGAGGTCGCCGAGCCGGGCTTCGTGGGTCTCACAGAAGCCCCGGATGAACGTCTCGATCGACTCGGCCGTCCAGGGGTCGAGGGCCTCCAGCTCGGGCAGCACGCGTTCGAGCATCTGATATCCCTGACCGTCTTTTTTCTCCAGCACCTTCCTGACCGCCTTGGGGTCGTACTCCACGCGTTCGTCGGGAGCGAACAGGATTCCGGCCTTCGTTTCCACGTCGCGAAACGTGCGAAAACCCCGACAGGCGGCGAGAACGTCGGCCAGCGTTGCATCGTCCAGCTCGGCCATGTCCGAACCGCTGAGCCGCGCCCAGTCCTTGAAGGCCGTCAGCAGGCGCTCGGGCGAGGACGCGGCGACTCGGTCGGTGTTCATCGCCACGAGCTTGTCGCGGTCGAATCGTCCGGCCGTCTTGTTGATGCGATCGAGCGAGAACGCCGCGATCATTTCGTCCACCGTCAGCTTCTCGCGGTCCTCTCCCGGCGACCAGCCGATCAGGGCGATGAAGTTGAGCAGGGCCTCGGGCAGATAGCCGGCGGCGCGGAAGTCGTGGACGTCGATCTCGGGCATCGTGACGCCGGCGGCTCCGGCCAGTCGCTCGACCTCGGCCATGGTCAGTTCCGTGTCCGCCTTCTTCGCCAGCCATGTCCGCAGCGCACCGCCCGCACAGCCGGCGATCTCCGCGGCGCGATCCTCGGTCCATGTGCCGGCCTTGATCCGCTCTCGCACGGCCTGGCGCACGACCTTGTGCTTGTCCCGCTTGGACATCTTCGATCCGTCGATATTGAAGACCAGCGGCAGGTGGGCATACCGGGGGGTGAGATATCCCAGTGCCCGCTGGAGGAACACATGCTTCGGCGTGTTCATCAGGTGTTCCTGAGCACGCAGGACATGCGTGATCCGCATGTGGCAGTCATCGACAACGACCGCAAAATGGTAGGTCGGCCAGCCGTTCGACTTCACGAGGATGAAGTCGTCGATCTCCCCGGAGGGAAAACGCACGTCGCCGAGAATCTCGTCGCGAATGGTGATCGGCTCGTCGGGCGTCCGGAAGCGAAGCACGACCGGCAAGTCCTGCAACTGGGCGCGGGCCGCGTCAGCCAACGTCGGCAGCGGGTCGGGTCGTTGATACTTGAAGGTCCGGCCCTCGGCGGCGGCGGCGCGGCGCTGGGCGTTCAGCTCGTCCCGCGTGTCAAAGGCGTAATAGGCCCGTCCCGACTCGAGCAATCGGTTCTTCGCTTCCTCGTAGAGGTCGCGCCGTTCGCTCTGGCGATACGGCCCGTAGTCTCCGCCTGCGCCGGGGCCTTCGTCCCAGTCGAGTCCGAGCCAGCGCAGATCGTCGAGCAGCTTTTGCTCGGCACCCTCGATGTTGCGCTGGACGTCCGTGTCCTCGATTCGGAGGATGAACGTGCCACCCTGGCGCTTGCAGAAGAGCCAGTTGAACAGGGCAGACCGCGCCCCGCCGACGTGCAGATGACCGGTCGGAGACGGCGCGAATCGAGCGCGAACAGCGGTGGGATCGTTCATGGCGGAATCATGCGGCGTCGGACGGCCGGGATCAAGCGGTCGGCGCTACCGTCGACGCTGGCGCTTCCGGCGCGGGCGCGACTTTTTCAGAAGAGCCTCGGCCAGGTCAGCCAGCGTCGTATTGTCGAGAAGGTCATCGATCTGCTTCTTGATGGGCGTCCACTGGTCGTGCTGGGGACACGGCTGGGACTCGTCGCACTCGGCCAGACCGAGCACACACCGGCTGGTGCGGGCGACGCCGTCGATGGCCTCAACGATTTCGCGGAGGCGGATTTCTTCCGGCGGCCATGCCAAGGCGTAGCCTCCGCCGCGACCCTTGGCCGATTTCAGCACATTCGCCCGAACCAGCGATTGGAAGACCTTGCCCAGAAAATGCCGGGGCACGTCGATCCCGTCCACGATCTCCTGCAGCAGGCGGTATTCGCCGGCCTTGGCCTCGGTGGCCAGCTTGCTCAAGGCCCTGATTCCGTATTCACACCCAACGCTGTACAACATGGTTCTTCCTCTCGGCTAAAAGGTCCTTCCGGCTCAGATGACGTAATTATCCGGAAACCCGCGACAATGCAAGCGAATTTTCCCAGGCCCCGCCGGCACCGCTGAGAGGGCATTTGAAAGGCCCCTATTCCCACTCAATGGTCCCGGGCGGCTTGCTGGTGATGTCGTACACGACGCGGTTGATGCCCGGCACCTCGTTGGTAATGCGGGTCGAGATGCCGGCGAGCAGGCCGGGTTCGACGTGCACCCAGTCGGCGGTCATAAAATCGGTCGATTCGACGAATCGGACGGCGACCACCTGCTGATCGGCATAGGTCCGGCCGTCTCCCATGACGCCGACCGCCGAGATCGGCAGCAACACGCCGAAGGCCTGCGCGATCTTGCGATACCAGCCCGTCTCGCAAATCTCCTCGATGATGATCTGATCGGCCCTGCGGAGCACTGCGCAGCGCTCGGGCGTGACCTCACCGACGATACGCACCGCCAGGCCCGGACCCGGAAACGGGTGCCGCCAGACGATCTCCTCCGGCAGGCCGAGCAGTTCGCCGATGCGGCGGACCTCGTCCTTGAATAGATCCCGCAGCGGTTCGATCAACTCGAAGCCCATCTCCGCGGGCAGCCCCCCAACGTTGTGGTGCAGCTTGATGCCCGCCGCCGTTCCGGCCTGCGAATGGCCGGACTCGATAACGTCCGGATAAAGTGTGCCCTGGGCCAGAAAACGGGCGTTCGAAATCTGCCGGGCCTGCTGTTTGAACACCTCGATAAACACGTGACCGATCCGGCGGCGTTTTTCCTGCGGGTCGATCACGCCGGCAAGGGCGGAGAGGAAGCGGTCCTCGGCGCGGGCCACCTGCAGGTTCATCTTGAAGTGACCGTCAAAGAGGGCCACGACACGCTCGCGTTCGTTGGCTCGGAGCAGACCGTTATCGACAAACACGCAGGCCAGACGCTCACCGACGGCGCGGTGCAGGAGGGTCGCCGTGACCGCCGAATCCACACCGCCGCTGAGGCCGCAAATCACGCGGGCGTCGTCCGGAACCCGGTCTCGCACGGCGGCGACCGACTGCTCGATGATGGAAGCGGGCTGCCACACGCCGGCAGCGCCGCAGACCTCGAAGAGGAAGTTTCGCAGGACCTGCCCGCCCTCCGGCGTGTGGGTCACCTCGGGGTGGAACTGAACGCCGTAAAAGGGCCGCGTGCGGTGGCGGACGACGGCGCTGGGGCAGTTCTTCGTATGGGCAAGCGTGGCGAAGTCGTCGCCAAAGCCGGTAACCACGTCACCGTGAGACATCCATACATGTGTACGCTTTGGAATGTGGGCGAGGAGGGGGTCCGGCGTCGTGAGGGCCAGCTCGGTCCGACCGTATTCGCGGCGTCCGGCCGGCCGGACCTGCGCCCCGAGTTGCTCGCACGCGGCCTGCATGCCATAGCAGATTCCCAGAACGGGTACGCCGAAATCGAGGAGGCCGGCGTGGGGCTTGGGCGCGGCGGCGGCATAGGTGCTGGCCGGGCCGCCGCTGAGGATGACGCCAATCACGTGATGTTGCCGCAATTCCTCCGGCGCGACGTCGGGTGTGAAGATCAGCGAGTGGACCTGGTTTTCCCGAACGCGCCGCGCGATCAGCCGGACGTATTGAGACCCGAAGTCGAGAATGGCAACGGTCTGGTTTCTCATCGGGGCAATCTATACGCGCAGGCCTCGGACCGTCAAACAAGGCCGCGCCGCGTCAGGCCCATCCCGTCGCACGGCGCAGGTCGAGAACAAACGCCTCGCACGCGGCCGAGACGGACGCCGTCCACGCCTGGTCGCCGGTCGCGTGCTCGCCGGCGTAGATAATGGAGCGGCCGGCGGCAACGATCGCGCCGGTGCCGTCCTGCCGAAATGAGGGTCGCACGTCATCGGCCGTGGCGCCTTGGGCGCCATAGCCGGGCACAAGGAACATCGAGTGCGGCATGGCGACACGAAGGCGCGCCGCGTCGGTCGGGTTCCGCGTCGCCACGACCGCGCCGACCGACGAATAGCCGCGACGGCCGATCGTGCGGACGTCGGCTGCCCAGGCGGCGACCTGTCCGGCGATGACGTCGTGCATCCGACGGCCGTCGTCGGTCGGCACGTCCTGAATCGCCGCCGCGGACGGGTTTGACGTGCGAACCAGAACAAACACGCCGCGACCCACGGCGCAGGCCCTGTCGATGAACGGGCGGGCACCGTCGAGACCGAAATAGCCGCTGATGGTGATCGCGTCCGGCATGACCGGCGATTCGGTCGTGGCCGACTCGACGCCGCCGACGTGAGCCTGGGCATACTGCTCGGCAGAGTGCCCGACATCGCCGCGCTTGACGTCGCCAATCACCACCAGACCGCGTCGGGCGGCGTGAGCAACCACCGCCTCATAAGCGTCGATGCCGGACGCTCCGTATGGCTCGAAGAAGGCCACGTTGACCTTGACGGCCGGAACGAAGGCCGCCACCGCATCGATCACCTGCCGGCAGAAATCCGCCAGCGCGCCGGCGACGACGCCGCGATCCGGAGCATCGCACAGACCGTGAGCATCGCGGAGGGCCGCAGGGAGCCGTGCCGCCACGGGGTCGAGCGCCACGCAGGCGGGGGCGCGTTTCCGCTCGATCGCCTCGATCAGCCGGTCCGCGAAATGGGCTGCCATAGTGAACCTCGTCCGCCGGCCGCCGTTCCGGAGCGGACGGCTCGTGACGGTGACCGGGAGCCTATGCCGTGCCGGGTCGCGGTGCAACCGGTGGAGGACGACGGGCCGGAGTCAGCGAGCAAAGGCGGCGAGCCGATCCGGCGAAGTCGCCAGCTTTCGGAGGATGGGCAGGACGGCCTGGCGGTGAAGCTGGCGAACGAGGGGAAAGCGGTTGATCAGGGTGAAAGGACGGTGGCGCGCCAAGGCATCGCGAAAGTCTCCGGCGGAGAGGCGAAACCGGCTGGCGACGGAACCGGGCGACCGGGTGGTCCGCTCATAGGTGACCGCGCCGGTCTGTGGATCAAGCGATCTAATAGAGACTATTGTAAATATTCGGCCCGCGGGGTCGGTCAGCGTTTCGATGATGCGCACGACGCCGCCGTCCTCGTCGCGCCGCGAGGCGGTCATAAGGCTGTGGTCAAAATCAAACGGCCCCGCCGCCGGTCGCGTGGTCGAGGCCGGCGACCGTGCTTCGACGCCCAGGGCCTGCGTGATCCGAGCGGCCATACGGGTCACTTCGCCGGCGCTGCTGATTCGTTCGAGCAGCCGGACCTTGCTCGCGAGCGCGGACAGGGCGTCGGGCGCGGCGGGCCGGCGGGCGGCGTCGAGAATCCGGGACACCGCCCCGCGAACGGCGTCCATGGCGGGTTCTGCCCCGGTCATTCGGATCGGAGTCTCCACACCCGAGGCCGGCCGGGCCGGCGATGCGGACGATACGGCGAGTCGGCCGCGCAGAAGCGGTTCGATGCGGACGTTGTCGCCCCGCCCGGCGTCGCCCTCAGGCAGCGCCCCGGCGATCAGCAGGCACGCAAGCCCCCCGTGGAGGATCAGCGCCAGCAGCAGCGCCGGTCGCCACGCGCGCGGTGCGGGCGGCAGCGTGCGATGCGGCGGAATCCGTTCGAACTCGGCGTCTTTCATACGAGCAGCAGACCTCGCTCCGCTCAGCGGGGGACTCACCTGGCAGGGGTACACGGTGCAGCAGCGGGCGCGGACGCAAGCAGGGCCTGTGTGCGTCCGGCAATCCCCTCTATTCGTACATTGTAGCACAATCGCCCGACGCGGTTCCAGCCTCGTAGGCTCCGCTGTGCGGCTGGGAGCTCTTCTTGACAGGCACGATAAAGTGGGTGCCGGGTGCCACGCCCATCGGCGAAGCCGTGGGCGTGCGGCACGCAGCGAAAAGCATCAAACCCGCACCATAGGGTCCGTTGTGCGGACCACACAGCGCAACACCCCCCCGTGGCCGGCGTGACCCCGCCCCTGGCCTCTCGTCCACCCGGTCAAAACCGGGCTAATTCTCTTCCTTGATCGTCGCCGTATGAGCCTCTTCGGACATCGTCGGGGATGACGTGTCTTTGTCGATATGCGGGGCCGCGCCTTCCCACTCGCCGGACCGGGCATCGATCCACTCCTTGCGGATCACCCGGTCGTGATCGTCGAAATAAAAGACGACCGACAGACCCTTGTTCGGCCGCTCGTATTCCCACTGGTTGCCGCGGTCGATGTACTTCTCACCCATCGTCTTCTCGAGTTCGAGCCGGGTCGATCGGCCCTCCACGATCATGTTGAAATGATCCCGAGTGACCATGTCTTGGGCGCAACCCGCCACCCATACGATCGTTCCCACCAGGCACACCATAGCAACTCGCCAAGCCATTGTGGTTCTCCTTGGGTTCAGGACTTCGTGGCCGTGAAGGACTTCAGTATCTCCTGCCGGTCGATTCGGAAGTCGAATTCGTATGTGTCGAACAGACGCTGTCCGCCGGGCGTCTGGAAACTCGCGTCCAGGATGTATTTCTTCTGCGGGGTCAGCGGCCGCCCTTCCCAACTCAACTGAAACTGATAGGTCGTGGTGACGCGCTCCCAGAACTGCTTCTGGTCGTCGAGATTGAGCACCGGTTGTTCCCAGACCTGAAGCCGCTCGCCCCGATGATTGCCGGCGGCCTGGCGATATTCGTACACCTCAAACATGAACTCGCCATAGGCCTTCACCGCATCGCCGCTGCCGTCCAGCGTGCGAAGCGAGACCTCGACGCCGTCCGGGATCAGGTCGTCGTCAAAGCTGCGCGGCTTGGTAAAAGGCAGGACCTGGAGACGCCTGGGGCCATAGAAAGCCACCACGTCCTCCGCGCTCAACCCGCTGGCCATCTCCGTGACGTGGGGCCGCGAACACGCCACGCCATACACGGACGCGCCGGCGAGCAGGATCACAATCGTCCTTCCGATGGCGGCTGACGGCAGAGGCATGATGAAGCCCTTTCGGTCTCGTATCTGTGGAAGCCACGTCCCAGCGTGCGGCGGGATTATATGACCGCCCTTCGCAAGGCGTCAATTCCCGCCCACACGCCCCGAAACAGAGGGTTGCATCCCGCGATCCGGGCAGATGATGCGGCGCCGTACGCCACATAATCCGTGGACCGGGTGATCCGCGAGGTCGTTCGGCGGATACAGGCCCGCCAAACCGCGCCGTGGTCGTGTCGTCGAGAGATCAAGATGCTTGTGTCGGAGGGGGATGATATCGGCGCGGGCCGGCGCCTATCGGTCTATGTCGCGCCGGTGGCCGACGTGAAGGACGGTCACCACCTTTTCACTGTCGTCAATCTCGTAGACGACTCGGTAGCTGCCTGTTCGGAGGCGCCAACCGTCACGGCCTGTCAGCTTCAGGCAACCGGGTGGTCTGGGGTTTTGGGCCAAGCCGGCAATCGCGTCCCGGACTCGGCCATAGGCCTCGGCCGGCAGTCGGGCCAGCTCTTTCTGAGCGCGCCGCAGGATCGTGACCTTGTGAGTCATCGACGATCCTGTTCAATCTCCCTGACCGCCTGCTCAAATGGAATGGCCTCATCGCCGGAGCTTTTTGCAGCGTCGTAAGCCCGAATGGATTCCAACTCCTCCAGCCCCTCCAGCAGCCTTCGGTAGTCGTCTATCGGCAGGATCACCCCAACGCGGTCCCCCTTCTCATCGACCACATAGCCCTGATTGACCGTTGACATCATCGACCCTCGCTCCGGAACAATTCGCTCCGTCTGCCGCATCACCCGGCCCTTCGGGATTGGCCCGATGACCGACGTTATCCGGCCGGATTCAACATCATTGTACGCGGTTGCGGCCCACGGTGTCGAGCCTTCACATGGCAGTGTATTCGGAGTCTCTCTGACTGGAAGGACGGGCAGCCCCGTCGCCGCCTCAGTACAGCGACACCGCCGGTCCGGCACGGGCTTCGCAAATCGGGGCGGGGGCCTCGACGCCGGGCAGGGCAAACGCCGGGGGCGCGTCGGCGGGCGGCGCGATCAGGCGGACGTGGTCGCGTTCGACGAGATTGGCGAGGAACATCGTTCGATCGAGCCGGGTGAAGACGAGCCTCCCCTCGCTGCCGACAGCGCCATAGGCGGGCGCGGCGTCGTTCGCCGCAAGGTCGCCCGCCGACACACCAAACACGAGGCGGTCGCCGTGGGGGAAATAGCGGAGGGGTCGGCCCGGACGCAGCAACAATTCGAGGCAGCACCCGAACAGCGTATTGCCATAGCCGGCAAGATGAACGGCCTCCGGGAACACGTCTTCCTGGAACCGCCTGAGGTCCTCCGGATCTATGGCCAGCCCCCCGTAATGGACGCCGCGAATGCGCTCGCGCTCGGCGGCGGTCATGGCGTCGGCCAGCGAGCGGAGCACGACCGGTGTCGTGAAAAGCGTCGTGACCGGCTGCGCGCGGATCACGTCGAGCGACTGGTCAATAATATGACCCAGGTAGCGTTGCGCGGCGAAGCTGCCGGAAGGGAGTTTCCGTGCCCAGCGAACGTCGAAATCGACGGTAAACGGCGCGGCGGCTCCGAGGCGCCGGGCGATGGCGCCGGCGGCTCGCCCGATGACGTGCGGGCCGCTCGGGCCGACGTAGAGCCAGGTGCCGCCGTGCGGAAAGCCGACGTGGTCTGCGGCGGCGCAAAACGGCTCGACAAAGGCGGCGTCGAATTCGGCCTCGACATAGGCGGTCCAGACGGGGTGCCCCAGCGTCCCGCCGGTCTGGGCGACGATGCGATGCGGCGGCGGACCGAGGCCGGACCGCGGCAGGAAATCAGCGAGCGGCCGCGCCGCCAGGCTCGCCGGGTCCATGACGCCGAGTTTGTATAAATCGTCAACAGTCTTGATTTCTGCGCGCGGATCAAAGCCCAGCTCCCCGGCCCGGTCGATCCAATAGGGCGCCCCACCGTCGGGGTCGAAGTGGATCGCACAGGTGTCCCGCAGGCGCCGCTGGACGGACTCGGGCCACGCGAACGTCACGCCTGTGTCTCCTCGATGAGGCCGTTTTCTCGCAGAAAAGTCAGCAGAGTCGCGGCGACTTCGCGTTCCTGTCTGCGGAAGAAGTGCTCACCCGCCCGAATCAGGACGCGGGATTTCGGCGGGCGGAGCGTCTCGAACCATGCGACCAGGTCGGTCTCGGCGCAGGAAAAATCGTTGTTGCTGTGAATGACGAGGAGGGGGCCGTCGAAGTCGGCGAGGGCCTCGAACGAATGCTGCTTCGGATTGGGCGAGATCAGGACGACGGCGGCCGGGTCGGCGACGCAGAGATTATTGACGGCCGTCCAACAGCCGAAGCTGTAGCCGATCAGGACCGGACGGCGAGGGTCCGAGCGGCGGAGAAACGCGACGGCTGCGGCGGTGTCCTCAACCCACAACCGTTCCTCGTCGAAGCGGCCGTCGCGCCAGAAGGCCGACACGATGGTCGGCCAGTCGCCGGGACCGCCTTCGCTGCGGCCGACGCCGGCATAGTTGAAGGCCAGCGCCACGGCCCCGGCGTCGGCCAGACGGGCGAGCAGGGCCTGCACGACGTTGTTTTCCAGATCGCCGCCGAGGAGGGGATGAGGGCCTGCGATGAGTGAACAGAGCGAGGGCTGGTGATCCGGCGGATAGGCAATCCTGCCTTCGAGCGTGCGGTCGGTCCCGGAAGAGGCCCGTCCGACGGCCGGGGCAACGACGGGAATCCGGACCGACTCTTCACCGATGGCCGGTGGATCGTTCAACGGAACAACCCTTCGACGACCGGGCACTCGATCAGAAACGCCCCGATGATCGGCACCATCTTCATCGCCATCAGTTGATTTCCGAAGATTTCGGCGCGGCCGCCGAAGAACGCGGCCTGCAACGACTTTCTGCCGGTGACGAGATCGCGAAAATCGTCATATTCCACTTCGTAGCCGAAGACTTCCGGCAGGCCCTGCGGCCCGCGATGGACCTCGGCGAGCTTGCCGCGGTTGAATCGACACACCCATTGTCCGCGCTGCTCGCCGGTGATGACAAATCGGACCGTGGTGGTCAGGGCCTCGACACGGGCGACCTGCGAGTCGGGAAGCCGGGCCGGCATGAAGTCCTCGAAGTACCATCGCGGATCGAGCGCAGCGCCGGCCCCGGGCGTGGGGGTCGAATGGTCGTTCGCAGGCGCGTCGTGCCGCACACGCCCCCAGTTCGTTCGCCGCGCGTAATCGAGACAGGTTATGAAATGGTTCTTGTCAACCAATCGGTCGTCCGAAACACCGCGATCGAAAGTCGATGCGAATCTAAGATCGTGTCGGAAGTAATCACCGACGATGTCGCCAACGGCATAGAAGGCCTCTTCATACGAATTCGGATCCGACAGCGGCTCCGTCGACCCCGTGAACGCGCCGCCTCCGACGTCGAAATACGATTCGAGCCACGACTTGATTTCGGCGAACGTAGAGGGCGCCGGGTTGGTCAGGTGATAGACGCCGCCCTGTATGGAGGGCGTGTGGACGATCGAGGCGATGTGCCCCGCGGTCCAACAGACCGGCACGAGATTGGCCGTAGCGTCCGGCCGGCCACGCAGCCGGAGCGGGACGTGATGGCGATCGGTGTCGGGGTCGTCCTCGACGGCGCGGGCGAGTATCTCCGTGGCCCGTGCCATGACATAGATGCCGCCGGCAGTCGTCGCTCGGCCGGCCGCCCGGTCGCCGACGAGAATCGACGGCCGGCAGATCGTCGCGACGCGCCCGCCCGTCGCCCACGCTCGCACCCGGCGTTCGGCCTCCCACTTCGAGTGCTCGTAATCGTTGCAGAAACGAGGTCTCTCGTGAAAAACGGCCTCCGGAACAAGCCCGGTCCGCTCGCCACAGACAAAGGCCGTGCTGACCAGGAGAAACCGTCGGACGCCGGCGCGTCCGGCGAGGTCGAGAAGGGCCTGAGTCCCGTCGCGGTTGGTGCGCATCGGCTCGCCGGTTCGGTCGCCGTGAAACGTGGTGCTCGCGGCGGCGTGGACGATCTGATCGACGCCGCGGAGGTGCGCCACATCCATCGCGTCGGGCAGCGTTCCTTCCACCAGCTCGACGCGGCCGGCGGCGAGAAGTTCGTCCAACGACAGGTCCAGTTCGGCGACGAGGTCCGCCAGCCGCCGCCGAGCCGCCGCCAGCGGTGGGCGGACCAGCAGCCGGCAGCGTGTGGTCGGCTGCTTCAACAGTTCGGCGAGCAGATAGTGGCCGAGGAAACCGGTTGCGCCGGTCAGAAAAACGGTTTGCCGTGTGTCGGGCATCGGGTGTTCGAGGTCCTGTCTGAAGAGGACGAGCGGCCGCGCTAGTCGCCGGCGGCGCGGTCAGCGGCATAGACGTCCAGGCTTTGCAGGTAGGTGATGGCCAGCCATCTCTGCTCTCGGGTCAGCTTGTCTCCGAAAGCCGGCATCGCCCGACTCGGTCCGTCCTCATAGGTCACTTCGTCGCCCTGACCGTTGGAAATCTTGCGAAACCAGGAGCGGGGGGCGCCGCGATGCAGCGTCACGGCGAACCGTTTACCAAAGGCGTGAAAGTCCTTCGCCGGATGGTCGGGCAGGACAGACGGCCCTTTTCCACGAGCGTCTTCTCCGTGACACTTGGCGCAATGGACCTTGAAGATGACCGCGCCTCGGCTGACCGCCCGGGCGTCTTTGTTGGCGTCGAACGGATTGCGCGTGGTGCTCACGGCCGAATCAGCCTTGAGGATGGCGTCGGGGGAGCGCCCCCGCTCCCGGGCCATCCAGTTTGCGAAGGCCTGCCGGCCGTCCATGTGGGTGGCGTTGACGGCCGCGACGTACGCGGTTTCGTCGGCGGGACGGATGGCGACATCTAGCGGCTGCGGCCCGGCGCAACTGCTGATCGCCCAGACGGCCCCGACGGCCAGGGCGCCGGCCGTTCCCGTCATCGCCACGCGAGCCGCTCGTGAGATCATATCTTGTGTCCTTTCGCTTTTTCCGGGAGTGACTACGGGGCTGATCGGTGAGCGCAGGGGCGCGGATGCCGCTCTCTGACGGTCGCTGCTCGGTCCGATCACCGGACGCGGCGTGCGGGTGTTCGACCCCGACTCGTATTACACTCCGATGCCATATGGCAGACCTACTCCCGTCGTTGGCGCTGCTGGCCGAGGCCGCCGTGATCGGCGTCTGGCTGTGGCAACACGTTGAAATCGGCCGCATTCATCGCGAGGGGCTGCGCGTTCCGATCGTCGAGGCCGACAATCGCACGTCCGACGCTCCACCACTCACGGTCATCGTGCCCGCACGAAACGAGGCCGGCCGAATCGGGGAATGCATCGAATCCATTCTCAATGAAAGCATAGCGTCGATGCGGGTGATTGTCGCGGATGACCGGTCGGAAGACGACACCGCGGGCGCGGTCCGCGTGGCCGCCGGCGGAGACCAGCGCGTCCGCCTCCACCGCATCGACACGCTGCCGCGGGGCTGGCTGGGAAAATCCCACGCCCTGTGGTCGGCGGCTCAGACCGCCAAGACAGAGTGGCTGCTGTTTCTCGATGCGGACTGCCGCATCCTGCCGGGTGGGCTGCGATCCGCCATGCAATACGCCCTGGACCGCCGGCTCGACTTCCTCAGCCTCTGGCCGCGCGATGGGAGCGTCGGATTCTGGGAACGCGTGCTGATTCCGCTATGCGGCGCAATGATCGCCATCTGGTACGGCTCGCACCGCGTCAACGATCCGCGATTCGACGACGCGTTTGCCAACGGACAATTCATCCTCGTACGCCGCGACGCGTATCTTGCAATGGGCGGACACGCCGCGGTCCGCGACGCCCTGATCGAAGACATTCCGCTCGCGCGGCGCGCGAAGGCGAGCGGGTTGCACACGCACGCGGCGCTCGGCACCGACGTCTACTCTGTCCGCATGTACGACTCGCTGATTGAGGTCGTTCGAGGCTGGCGGCGAATCTACGTCGGCGTGCTCCGGAATCATCAGATCGTGCTGTGCGCGGGTTCGATCGTGGTCGGATCGCTGCTGCCGTTCGGTCTGATCGGTGCGTGCCTGGAACCGGTGGTCCGCGGCGCAGGCGGATGGTGGACGGCCTGGTTGATCGCCGGGCTTGTCCACCTGACGGCGCTCACGCTGGCGAGCATCCGGTTCTTTGGCCTGGCGCGGTGCCGCCTGGAGTACCTGCTGTTGTATCCGTTGTCGTGTGCGGGCGTGCTCACCATCCTGGCGGCCGCGCTGGCCCAGCGGATCCGGGGCGGCACGGTGACGTGGCGGGACACCGAATACCGGGTCGACGCCTCGACGATTCACCCAGATAAATAGCGTTTTGTCAAAAAGAGGTCGGCAGACGCAGGCAACGCTCCAGCAGGTGCGGATCGTCGAAATCATATTCATCCCAACGAATCCGGTGTGTGCCGCGCTGCCGCGGCTGACCGGCGCTGAACATGCCCGCCGGGGCCAGAAGCCAGCCCTCAAGCCGCCCGGCGCCGTGGACCAGCCCGTCGGAGCCGAACATGCTCCCAAAACCCCACGGCGCCGGCAGTTGCTCCAACAGATCATAGGACCGCAGAACATAGGGCCGGCGACGACGGACGTCGCGCTCGGAGAGTGTCGCCGGGTCAAAGCTGACGCCGGCGAGTCCGTGATAACCGGCGCGGCTGAACACGATGGGGCGGCGGTCCGCCGAGGTCGCATCGGCCACCGTCTCCGGAATGATCCAATCGAGCCGGCCGGACATTTTTCTTTCGATGGCGAAACGCTTGCCGGCCGGCGGCTGGCCGTACCCTCGGGCCGCGGCGTTCTCGACGGACCGGACCGGGAAACAACGATGATAGCATCCGCAGTTCATGATCGTCTCGAAGATCGCCGGCTGATTGTCTACATCGAGCGTGATGCGCACCGTGGCGCCGTCGATGTGCCCGGTCTCCGGGTCGCCAAATCTCAGCCGTGGACGCTCGGGAAACCAGTAGGCATAGACGAGCTGCAGATGTCGCCGGCCCCGCACCAGAGTGTGCTGCCAGTAGGCGTACACGCTCGGCAAAGCGGTGTCGACCGACACGACGATGTGATCAGGGGTCCCGGAAAGGCGGGCGGTTCCGATCTCGTCCGCATGCTCGGAATAGGAAGCGTCGTCGACACGCTCCTGAACGATAATCGGGGCGTACCGGGCGAGTAATCGACGCTCGATGGAGGGGGGTGATCCGGTCTCGTCGAACGCCTTCAGCGCCGCGCTGTCCGGCTCGTACACATCGACCCGTGGCCCGCCCTTGTCCATCGGATCGGTCGATTCGGGATTGTTCGCGATCGCCCACTGGAGGAATAAGCCGTGTCCATGATGGTCCTTGGGTGACGGGTCGATCGACTGGCGAATCCGATCGACGATCGTTCGAAGGTCTCCGATCGAGCGCGCGGCCGAGAGTTCGCCCTGCAAGGCCACGTAGCCGGCGGGCGGAGGCGCGCGTTTCATCGCGTCGCGGCCGGCGGGCGGCAAGCGGTCTATCTCGTTCCGGAGGGAGGACCGTGCGAGCCGGTGGCACGCTTCGATGACATCCTTCAGTGCCAGTCGCGCCGCCGACACGTCCGAGCCGGCGACGGCGGTTTCCAGTTCGGCCTTCAGAAACCCGTCAACGCGGAGAAAGGGCATGCCGCGAACGGTCTGCGTCCGGGCGTTGAATGTTCGATATCGACGCACCGGCGCCGGCGCACCGGCATCGAACCGGGGAGATTCGCATCCGGCCGATGCGAACACCAGGATCAGGGCAGACCCTGCGGAGATTGGCCGCATCGATAACATCTCATCGTTCCACTCTCGGCGATTCGGGATCGGCGTGCCCCCTATTGGCATCTTAACCGCGGGGCGAAGGGCGGTTGCAGGTCGGCGAGTATTCCGACGTTGCTCAATCGATGGGGAGCATCGGCGTCTCGCCGGTGCGCCTCGTGCGAGTCAGTGCGGGCGGGATGTCCTCCGCACCCATCAGATCACGTGCGTCGGAGCACCAGGTCATATCGGTTCATCTCGGCCAAGTGCTCCACGTTACGAGAATCGCATCGGCCCCATCAGACCAGACCCGCGACCGTCAGAGTACGGACGAGTTGCGGGTGCCCCATCGCCCCCCCCAGACCGGGCGACGGACTCTCGGCCCTCGGCCCTCTGCCCTCTGTTTTCGGCTTTCGGCTTTCGGCTTTCGGCCCCGTAATTCACCAACCCGCCGATCCCGTCCCTCACGGACCCGCGACGATGAGCACCCCCAACGAAGGGTTGCGGCCGACCCAGCGGCGGATACAATCGCAATCCGCGGCCCGACTAGCTCAATTGGCAGAGCAGCTGACTCTTAATCAGCGGGTTCGGGGTTCGAGTCCCTGGTCGGGCAATCTCGTCATCGGTCGCATTTCTTCGCACGACGCCAAGCGATCCTCGAGCCTTTGCGGTCCTGCGGGCCGCTTCAAATCGCAGTCAAATCCGGTTCTCTTTCGGCCATTCTCAGGCCGGATACCGAAACCGTGTCCGAAATTACGCACACCCCATGGTCCGCTGCGTCATTCTCAGGGCGCACCACCATTTATAGATTCTAACTATCCTTTATTCCGGCCAGTTCGGCAGTTGACTGCCGTAATCGCGTGTGGAATCACCCAATTGGCTGACCCTTCCCACAGACCCCTGCTCAGCGGAACCGGAAAAATGGACTCTCGTCGCCGCATAACACCTTGTCTTTCAGGGGGTTATCGGTGTTCTCAAAAACGAGCACCGAGCCGGAGGGGATCCGGTCCGGTATTTGCAAGGAATCTGGGCAGGAGACCGCAACGGCGTGGCTCCGATATGGCCGACAGCGGGAAATCAGTCCTGTTTTCCGCTTTGTTGGTGAACATCGCCGGACCTCGTCGGTATACAGGGTATGGGACCGCGTTGTTCGCGGTCGTGGCCGGAGCCGGGGAACGAAGCCGGGGCATGCCTGCCCGGGCGACCGGTGTCCCCAGCCCAGCCGTAGTTGAATCAGGAATCCGTCCGATGCGCAGAATCACCACGGAGCCGTCCGAGCGAAGAGCGATGAAGAGCTGGCTCGTTCCGCCTCCGTACATCATGAACGATGAACTGAAGCGGCATGACACCGAGCGGAAGCTCTTCGCGCATTGGCCGGGGCCGGCGGCCGAGTCGGGCCGTGTGACGGCGGACGAAGAGGTCCTGCTGTTCAAGCAGCTCCACTGTTCCGCCTATCGGCTGAGCAAGCTGTACAAGAGCGCCCACCACAAGAAGCCGTCGGCACTCAAACGTCACTATTCGAAGTGGGTGCAACGTTACAATCAGATTCGCGCCCGTCTGATCCAAGGCAACCTCGGCCTGGTCTACGACCTGATCGGCCGCAGTCGTTTCGGCCTGCTCGACCGCGACGAGATGTCGAGCGAGGGGATGATGGCGCTGCTGCGCGCGGTGGACACATTTGATCCGTGGCGGGGGTTTCGCTTCAGCACCTATGCCTGCAACGCGATTCTTCGAGCCTTCTCGCGCGCCGCCCTGCAGGACTCCAAGCGTCGCAGAGTCATCATCGGCACCTGGGACCCGGAGTTCGAAAAGAGCGACGCTCCGGACATCCGGCGAACCGACCAGCGGGCGTTGTACATCGAGCGCCTTCGCCGAATCCTCCGGGCGGATGAGGCGGACCTGACAGACATCGAGAAGACGGTTCTCGAGCGACGATTTCCATCGGAATATGACGGCCCGCGCCAGACCCTCGAGCAGATCGGCCGCCAGATGCAGGTCAGCAAGGAGCGGGTGCGGCAGATCCAGCTTTCGGCCATGCGCAAGCTCCGCACCACGCTGAACGCCGACACGATCCTGCTGTAGCGTCGGCCCCCCGTGGCCGACGTGGCTGCGTGGCCGACGTGATACGGCCTCACGGTCCGCACCACACCGCTTGATTCGACCCGGCCGTCATCACAAGCAGCGCCCCGCACTACGCGCTCGCGTGAACCGTCAACATCCCCGCATCTTCAAGGATCAGGCCCCGCTCAAGACGTCCGAAGACGTTCGTCTTCATCCATGTCAGCGCGGCATCGACCTCGCAAAAGGCCCGCAGCGGCGTTTCGGCCAGGTCGCTCTGCGTGACGGTCGGCGACACGAGCGCGACGCGCACGCCGCGCTCAGCGGGGTCGATCAACCGCCACAGCCGGACGGCCTTGTGATCGCCGAGGCGGTATCCCCGCCCCGCAACGATCTGACCGGCCTCCGCGTGGCCGCCTGCCCGGCGCACGATGGACATGAACGCCTCGTCGCCGATTCCATCGGGGTACGCGGCCTCCAAAATGATCCCACCGCCGTGGCGGACCGCCCGCTCGTTGTTCTTGAGGGCCTTGTCCGCCTGATAGAAACTCCGACCCAGCGGGAGCGGTACGCGAAGATGCAGCAGGTCGGCGGGTTCCGGGATTCGGCGTTGGTAGATGCGCCGGACCGCCGGCAACAGCGCGCCAAGGATATCGAGAGGATCACCCACGGCGGTCTCGACCACCGAACCGGCGCGGACGATCTGTCCGATTCCCACAATGGTCTTTCCCGCAGCCCTCAGCACACCCAGCATGGCCACGATGCCCCGGTGGATGGGGTTCTCTTCCAGCTTCAGGATATCCGCCGCGAGACTCATGGCCGCGGCGTGGTGTCGTTCGATGTCGCCGAATGACAGGCATCCGATGGTGACGGTCTTGTGCGGCCCGGTGAGGCCGGCGAAGTAGTGCGGCTCGACACTGCCGATGGGGAGAAGGAAACGATGCTCGCCGATGCGGCGGTGCATTCGAAGGCCCCCGATATCGACATGCGACTGCGCATCGCGCGCGTCGTGCCAGGTCACGTCCGCAATGTCCAGACCGCAGTCGGCAAAGGTCGCCTGTTCAAAGCGCGCCCGCTCGCGCCGATTGGAGCGATGGGCGCCGGTCGCAACAATCGCACGGTATCGCGGCGTGGCGTCGTCTCGGGCCGACCCCCGGGCCAGTTCGCTGAGAACAACCCGAGTCTGCGTCGGCCGATGAGGATCGTTGACCAGGACCAGGACCGGCTCACCGGCGGCGACGGCGGCCGCCATGAACCGCCTCAGCGGTGTGCTGTCTGCCACGACGGTCCGCTGCCGCCGGGCGTCCGCCGACGGGGCCGGCGCGAGAGTCTGCCACTGAAGGGACATCATTTGATCGTGCGGTCCGGTACGCCCGTGGACCGGCCGGCACAAACCACGATGATAGGGTCCGCGACGGGCGGCCGGCACGCCACTCCAACCTGAACACTTGCCTTCATGTCTGTATCGTAAGCGGCGCCGACGCACCGGGCGAGCCGGCCACCGCATGGCTCCCATGCTGGACCGGGATCCCCTGCTCGGTCCCAAACGATTGGCGTGCTGGACCACTGGCTTGCCGTTTGGCGATCCTGCGTTTCACCCTGTTCGTGAGCAGCGTCTGCGCGATCGCTACCGCGCCGTCAGGCGGCGATAGAGGCGGTCGAGGCGGTCGACCATGGTGTTGTGGTCGAAGTCCGTGAGACAGCGGGCGCGGCCGGTCTCGCCGTACAAGAGACGCTGATCTTTATTTTGGGCGAGGGCGACGATGGCATCGGCGAAGCCCGCCAGGTCGTCGAGCCGGGCGAGTTTGCCGGTTTCACCGGGTGTAATGACCTCGGGGGCCCCGTCGATATCGAAACTGACGGCGGGCTTTCTCATCAGCAGGGCCTGAACCACGGCCCGGGGCAAACCTTCCCATCGCGAGGTATGGGCGAGAATGTCGATGGCCGCGAGAACACGGGGAATCTCGTCCGGAGGCAGGAGACCGGTCAGCAGAACGCGGTCGCGGAGCCCGCGGCGGACCAGCTCGGCCTCGTAGCCGGCGCGGTCGGCGCCGCCTCCGATCCAGACAAAACGCAATCTGTCTTCGACCCGCGCGGCGAGGTCGATGATTTCGATCAGCTCCTCATAACCCTTGTTGCGAAACAGACGAGCGATGGTTCCGACGAGGACCTCATCGGAAGCAACCTTCCATGCAGCGCGGGTGGCGGCACGGTCGAATCTCGTCGGGTCAAACGCGGCCACTTCAATCCCGCTGCGGATCGTGACGTACTGATCGGGCCGACCGACGTCGGCGGCGAGGGCCTGGCGGGTCATCGCGTCGGCGACGGTGACGATGGTGTGGCACCTGTGGGCGCAAAATCGCTCAGCGGCGGCATAGGCGGTGCGCACATACCACGGTTGCGTACGATTGAAGCTCATGCCGTGGATCGTGTGGACGACGAACGGCACGCCTGCGTCGTGGGCCGCGAGCCGCCCGATCACGCCGGCCTTGCTCGAGTGCGTGTGCACCACGTCCGGGCGTGTGGTCTGAAAGCGACGGCGCAGCCTTTCGAGCGCCCGAAGGTCGCGCCGGACGCTAACGGGGCGCACGAGGTCCGGAAATTCCTCAAACGCGTAACCGCCGCATCGGGCGCGGTCGACGAGTGAGCCTTCCGGCCCGGCGGTGGGTCCGCTGATCAATGTTACGTCGTGGCCGCGTGCGTGGAGGCCCTCGCATGTCAGGACGGTGTTCTCCTGAGCGCCGCCGACGATCAGCCGCGTGATGACGTGAACAATTCGCATGGGCGTCCGAGGGTTCCTTGATGGGGCGGCGGGGTCACGCGGGCGGTGGAGAAACAGCGGCGGGCAGGCGATCGCCGGCCGTCTGCCGGTGAGCCTCGGGTGTCCAGGCAAGCATTTCCGGAGAGGGTTCGGGCAGATTGGTCATGTTGTATTGGACCCATTGCATGCACAGTCCGTTGGCCGGTGCGGTCGGCCCGGCGGCTTGGCGCTCGCGGGCCTCGAGGATGGCGGCGGCTCGCTCGACGGGCCAGTGGCCGCGGCCGATCTCGACGAGCGTGCCAACAATGTTGCGGACCTGATTGTAAAGGAAGCCGGTGCCGATGACATCGATCCGAACTTCACGGCCGACACGATGGATCTCAAGTGTGCGTATCGTGCGAACATTCGAGACGCGGTGGTTGCCTTTCGAGGCGAACGACGTGAAGTCATGGGGGCCGACCCAGCAGTCGGCGGCGGTTTGCATGGCATGGATATCGAGCGGATGCCAGACGTGATAGAGCGAGCGGACCTGTCGCGGATCGCGGGGCCGATCGGGATGGTTGTAGATTCGATATCGATAGAGCTTGGCGACGGCGGAGTGCGTGGCGTGGAAGGTGAGCGGAACCTCGGCGGCATGGATCAGCGTGATGTCATGCGGGAGGCGTGCGCCGAGCGCCCGGACGACGCCGCGTATGGGGGCGGTGACGTTGGTCAAGAAGTTGGCAACCTGGCCGGCCGCATGAACGCCCGCGTCGGTGCGGCCGGCGCCGCGGGTGGTGACACGGTGGCGGAGGATGCGGCGAAGGGCGTCGTCGAGGCAACCCTGCACCGTTCGCAGGTTCGGCTGGTGTTGCCAGCCGTGGAATCGCGTGCCGTCGTAGGCCAGCACGAGCATGACGTTGCGTACCATAGCGGCACGAATGTTATGGCGTGTCTACCATCGCGGCAAGCGTCAGGGACGCAGCGACGGTTTACCTGTGTCTGTCGTCGACGGTGGAGCGCCCTCGGGGTCGGGCGACACGCCGACGTAGGCCCGCTGGCTCGGCGTCCGTTTCTGTGAACGAGCGTGTTGCTCCTCGGCCGGCACTTCCGGCATCGCCTGATCGTCGAGTTCCCAGAACGGCACGACGCGATTCCGTCCCTGCTTTTTCGCTGCATAGAGAGCGATGTCGGCCTGCTTGAGGAACGCGTCGGGAGTGAAGTCCTTCGGCTCACCGCTGTAGGCGGCCACTCCAAAGCTCGCCGAGAAATGCTTCGGTTCGGTCTCCGCATCAAACTCCACGGCGGCAAAGGTCTGGCGAATCTGCTCGCCGAGGGCCAGCCCCCGCTTGCCGTCGGCGTGGCAGAGAACGATGGCGAACTCCTCGCCTCCGATCCGTCCGGCGTGACAGTCTCGGTGGGTGGCCCGCTTCAGAAGTCTCGAGAACGTCACCAGGACCTCGTCGCCGAAGTCGTGTCCATAGGTGTCGTTGACGGACTTGAACTTGTCGAGGTCGGCGAGCAGGAGGACGGATTCTCCCCCGTGTCGAGCCTGCATGATGGCCTCTGTGGCATTCAGGAAGAACTGCCGGCGGTTGAGCAGACCGGTCAGGGCGTCTTGTGTGGCGAGCCGTCGAAAGGCCTCCCGAAGGGCCTGTTCGCGGAGCACGACGCGGATTCGCGCGAAGAGGTCCACGCGGTTGATGGGCTTGGCGAGAAAGTCGTTGGCGCCGACCGCGAACCCACGTTCGACGGCCTCGTTGGTGCGTTCGGTGCCGGTGACGAAGATTACGGGGATGTCGGCCGTGGAGAGTTGCGATTTCAATCTCTCGCAGGCCTCATAGCCGTCCATGCCCGGCATCTCGACGTCCAGAATAATCGCGTTCGGCCGGTGCTCTTCGGCGAGGGCGATGCCGGCGGGGCCGCTGTCGGCCAGGATGCAACGAAAGCCGGCCGACTGGATGAGTCGCTGGAGCAGGACGCGAATGAAGCGGTCATCGTCGATTGCGAGAATGGTCGGCGTCTCTTCGCAGCCGGCATCCGGTGTCAGATCGAACATGCTACAGCGCCCCTCTGCCTGTACATCGGGCGAGGCGGTCAACCGTGTCCGCCATGCCGTTTACTGCATCGGCTGATGGGGGGGAGGCCACCAGAAAAGCGTCGGGCGGGTTATGGGGACATTTGAGCATCCGGACCACGGCAGGGCGAGGATGAGGAGCGAAGCGGTGTGTTGTTCGGTTTCGGGGCGGGGCTATAATATGTCGATGGAACGCGATATTGACCGGACGCTGATCGGCCGCGCGGACATCGAAAGGCGGGTGTCGGAACTGGCGGCCTCGATCAGCGAGACCTATCGGGATTGCTCGGACGGCCTGGTCATCGTGCCGATTCTGGCCGGTTCGATCATCTTTCTCGCCGACCTGATCCGCCACCTGCCGTTCAAGATGCGGATCGGTCTCATCACGGTCAGCCGGTATCGCGGCGCCACGACGACGGGCGGACCGACGCGGATGATTCAGGACCTCAGCCTCGACATCGAGGGGCGGCACGTGCTGGTGTTGGACGATATCCTGGACACGGGGAACACGCTTCGCATGGTCTCATCGGAGCTGCGTTCACGAAGGCCGGCGAGCCTTCGGGTCTGCGTCCTCCTGCGAAAGAAGACGAAAGCCCCGGCGGACGTTCGGGCGGACTTCGTGGGGTTCGACATCGATGACGTGTTCGTGGTGGGCTATGGACTGGACTACAACAACCACTACCGGAATTGGCCGGACATCGGCGTCCTGAAACCGGAGCTGTACGCATGACGGCGAGCACGCGGCAACCGCGTTCACGCCGGCGACGCCGGGTGATGGCGCAGGCGGAGGGAGGCTCCGGGGGCGCGGCCGTGGCGTCGCCGCTGGCGGAGGGGGTTCCGAGCCATCTGCTGGATGGCGGCGAGGTGGTCCACTTCGCGATGAAGCCGTCGATGTGGTTTATCCCGCTGGTTTCGTGCCGGTGGCTGGCCTTCGGGGCTTTGCTGGTGATGGCGGCGAACCTCGGTGGGCTGTCGCGATATCAATGGCATCTCTATCAGGCGGCGATTCTGGTGTGCGGTATTCGGCTCGCCTGGGCGACACTCCAGTGGGTGTCGCGCCTCTATGTGCTGACCAATCGTCGAATCATGCGGCTGCGCGGCGTGTATACGGTCGAGTTGTTCGAGTGCCCGTTAGGAAAGATTCAGAACACCGTTTTGACTATGGCACCGTGGGAGCGGCTGGCCCGGATCGGAACGATCCTGATTCAGACGGCCGGCGGGGCGTCCGCCGGCGGCTCGGCCTCGTGGCGCATGATTGCCCGGCCATTGGAGACACACGAAAAACTTCGCCATGCGATCGATCGGGCTAAGAATCGAGGAAGCAATGGACTCTAAGAAATCGCACAAAAATAACATGATCGATGCGCGGTTCGGCTCGCCCCTTGGCTTGGCCGTTGGGCGGCCCGGCCATTCACCTTGCTCGTGCGCAACTCCGAAAAGGCGAGCAATGAACGTGTGGTCACGGGGCTGTCTCTGCGCGATCGCCGCGGCCGTCGCGTTCCCGGCCCACGCAGACGAACAGCAGGACCGCCCGCCCCGGGCGTCAAGCACGGTGCAGGACGCGGGACGCGTTCAGAAGAACCTCATGGAGCGCACCAAAGAGATGGGGCCGTGGGAGGAATACGAACAGGTGTCGCGGGAGGCGACCGACAACGTCTTCCAACAGCAGGGCTGGACCTCGGAGTCGGACCAGTTTGCCTTGGAGCTCGTCCATGACGTCAACCGGATTGCTCCGTGGAACTTCCGCGAGCGTCAGGACGTCTTCATGAATCATCTTCAGACACGCTACGACCTGACGGAGCACCAGAAGCGGAACCTGAGCGGGGACATCCAGCGTGAGGCAATGATGGTGGCGATGAAGCATTTCCGCGAGACCGCCCCGATCGCCATGGAGATGATCAGCACGCGGGCACGGGGCGAGCCGTTTACGCCGGAGATGGTCCAGCGGTGGTCGCAGAAACTCGACCCGGTCATGGCAGACGCTCGGGCGTCGCTCGAACGGGTGGCGAAACGGCTCGGCGACACCATGAGCCAATCGCAGCGCGAGCGGCTGGAGCGAGACCTGAAGGCGACGCTCCATCGACACGACGACGTCGTCAAAATGGTCGCCGAATGGAAACAGGGAAAATGGACCCCGACGGACTGGGGACTTCAGAACGACCCGGTGCACGCGGCCCAGATGGCGGAGATCAACCGGCGCAACGCGGAGCGCAACGCCCGCGTCTTCATAAAGGTGGCGGAGGGACCGCTCGCCGGAGCCGCCACGCCGACCGATGAGTCGTCATGGGAGCGCTACGTCCGATTGTTCTGCGTCAAATATCAATGCGACAAGCGCCAGACGGACGTCGCACACGCGATTCTGAAAAGTTCGGAGAAAGAGGCCCGCAACATCCGGGCCGCACGAAAGTCGGAACTCGAAAAGATCGCCACCCTGATCCGGTCGTCGGAAACGAAAGACCGCCACGGCGAACTGACCGCCCGGCGCGACCGGCTGCTCGCGCCGATCGGAGCCGTGTTCGAGCGGATGTGCCGCAGACTCGAAGCGAAGGTCATCACGCGTGAACAACGCGAGCGGGTCCGCCGAACGGTCCGGGCCGACAAGCCCAAAGCCGAAAGCTGAAA
>CAYQDV010000026.1:0-25263 GCA_964416295.1 uncultured Planctomycetaceae bacterium | reverse complement strand
TTCCTGGGTCGAGGCTCCCAATATCCCGTGGCCATGGAAGGAGCGCTGAAACTCAAGGAGATCTCCTACATCCATGCCGAGGCCTATCCGGCTGGCGAACTCAAACACGGCCCGCTGGCGCTTGTCGATTCCGAAATGCCGGTGATCGCGGTGGCCCCGAACAACGAACTGCTCGAGAAACTCAAATCCAACCTCCACGAAGTCCGCGCTCGCGGCGGAGCGACTCCTTGCCCTCGCCGGGCGGCAGGGTGGAGAGGCGCCCGATCGCGGTCTGAACATAGGAGCCGGCGACCTCCATCGCCTCGTCGATCGCGCCAGCCTGCTCCAGGATGCGCTCGACGTCGTCTCGCGATCGGCGGCCGCCGGAAAGTGTGGAGAGAAACCGGGCCTTGTGATCCGGGTCGGCGTCGCGAAGGAATCGAATGGCCGGCAGCGTCAGCTTTCCGAGATCGGCGTCGCGCCCGACGGTCTTGCCGGTCTCGCGGGTGGTGGCGGTGAGGTCGAGCAGGTCGTCGACGATCTGGAAGGCGGTGCCGAGGTCTCGGCCGAATGCCGCGAGCCGTTCGACCTCGGCAGACGCGGCCCCGGATGCTTCGGCGCCGAGCTCGCAGCAGAGGCCGGTCAGGGCCGCGGTCTTGCGTTGAACGATCTCGAAGTAGGTGGCTTCGGTCAGTTCGATGTTTCCACGGTTTTCGACCTGCATCAACTCGCCTTCACAGACCGTGTTGGTGACAGCCGCCACGCGCCGCGCGGCGTCGACGGAGTCGAGGGTGCTGCAGAGGTGGTAGGCGTGGGAGATCAGGTAGTCGCCGAGGAGAACGGCGCCTTCGTTCCCCACCAGGCGGTTGACCGTGGGCTGGTGGCGGCGGAGGTCGGCCTCATCGAGCACGTCGTCGTGTACGAGCGTCGCCATGTGGACCATCTCGACGACGGCGGCCAGGAGGATGTGGTCCGACCCCAGGTCGCCGGACGCCGCGCCGGCGAGCAGCAGGAGCCGGGGTCGAAGCAGCTTGCCTCGATAGTGCGCGACGCGCTGCGTCAATCGGTTGACGAAGGGCTGGTCCGACGCGAGTTCCCGGTCGAACACATCAATCACGCGCTCGAGCGCGGCTGCGACGGGATCTGTAATGTCCACGAACGTATTCATTCGGTGTGTCCGTTGCACTCGGCTGGTGAGATTCTAAGAAGCGGCCACGGGAACCGGCAACGAGCGGGCGGACGTTTCACAAGTTTTGAAAGCTGACGGCGGTTGGGAAGGCCGTCGGTCGAGGCTCGGCCGCCTCGGGGGGCGGCCGCTACAGCCGCTCATCGAGTCCACATGAACTTTCACGGAGTTCGCTTCCATTTGCCCGATCGGCCGCCCGATTTTTCCTCCAACTGCACCGGTCCGATCACGATTCCCCGGTCGATGGCCTTGCACATATCGTAGATCGTCAATGCGGCGACCGCGGCGGCCGTCAGGGCCTCCATCTCTATGCCGGTCCTGGCCCGAACCAAGGTTTCGGCGCGGATGAGCAGGCGGTCGGGCGCGGCCGCCGTGATGTCGACCGTGACGGCTTCGATCGGCAGCGGATGGCACAACGGGATCAGCTCGGCGGCTTGCTTCGCCGCCTGGATGCCGGCGATGCGGGCAACGGCAAAGACATCGCCCTTGGGGACGTCGCCGTCGGTGATCCGTTGCAACGTTTCTGGCAACAGGCGCACGGCGGCCGTGGCGACTGCGCGTCGGGCCGTCACGCGCTTGGCGGAGACGTCGACCATGCGGGCGGCACCGGATCGGTCGAGGTGTGAGAGAGTGTCGTGGTCGGATCGCGTGCGGCGTGTCATGGTGTCTGCTCGTAAGTCAAGGAATCCTGCCGGCGCATCGGCGGACGACGCTCGTCGGCCGCGGCCGTGCCCGGCGTTTTCGAAGGTCTACTACGCTTCATCCGCTTCGCCATCGAACTCGAATGGCCTTGGCGCAACATCCAGCGGCCGGCGGCGTCCGACACTGATCAGCAGACCGATTGCCAGGTAGCTGGTGACGAGGCCACTGCCTCCCGCGCTGACAAACGGCAGCGACATTCCGGTCGTGGGCATCAGGCCGATGGTCATCCCGACGTTGATGGTGGCCTGGGTAAACAGCATGGCGCACACCCCGACCGCGACGAGACGGCCGAACGGATCGGTGGTGGTCAGGGCGATGTGCAGTCCGGCCGCCACCAGGATGAAGTAGCACAAGAGGACGGCGGCGCAGCCGAGGAAGCCGCCCTGATGGCCGATGACCGCGAAGATCAGGTCGTTATCTTCTTCGGGAAGGAGATTGTATCGAAAAAACGCCCCTTCCCGAAACCCGCGTCCGGTGACCTGACCGCTGCCGAGCGCGATCTTGGATTGATTCAACTGATAGCCGGTGTCCATTCGCCAGCGACGGTCCGTGTCATTCTGGCGGAAGACGACCTCGATGCGTTCCCGCTGGTAGGGTGTCATCAGCGGCGAAAAGTAGAAGGCGGGGACGGCGGCTACGCCGAGCACGACGACGATGAGGAGGTGTTTCATCTTGGCGCCGGCGGCGAAGAGCATCACCAGCAGCGTCGGCGGCAGGAGCATGCTCGTTCCGAGGTCCGGCTCTTTCAGGATGAGCGCGACGGGGATGAGCGTGAGGGCGAACGGCGTCATCAATCCGAGGAATCGGCGATAGCTCGTACGGAATCGGAGATAGGCTGCAAGCGTCAGGATGTAGGCCAGCTTGGCCGGATCGGAGACCTGGATGCTCATCGGGCCGAGGATGATCCAACGGTAGGCATGACGGCGGGCGCGAATGAACGGATCCAAGGGGAGATAACGAGCCACAATCAGGAGAGCGAGAAGCACGAGGACGATCGCATAAAGCGGATAAGCCAATTGCTTCATGCGCTGGTAGCCGACAAACTGAACGACGACCAGTCCGGCCAGACCGGTGACCATGAGACCCGCCTGGCGGAGTGTCTTCGCGGGCAGGGTGGCCGCGTCGGCTTCGCCGGTGTAAATGGCCGCAAGTCCGACGGTAGTCAAGGTTAGAGCCATCGCCAGGATCACCCATCCGGCGGGTGGCAGGACATGGGAGAGCGATCGCGTCATCGCTGAGTGCTCGCCGTGAGGTCGCCGGTGCGGCAATTGAAGTAGCCGTGTGGATCGTCGAGCAACGACTGAAACACGGCCCGAGCGACGGGGCCGGCGGTGTGTGGGCCACTGCCGCCGTATTCGATGACGATGGCCAGGGCGACCCGAGGATGGTCTCGGGGGGCATAGCCGGCGAACCACGCATGGGTCGGGTACTTGCTCCTGTCGGCGACGGGAGGCGGCCAGACTTCGACGACCTTGCGGCTGAGCACGCGGGCGTTCGCGGGGAGCCCGAGCTGCTCGCGGGCCGCCTCGATGGTCGGCGCGGTGACGGACGCGTTGGATTGGCCGGCCGTGTCGGGCTTGAACGCGAATTGCCAGCGGATCACGCGCGGCACGCTCTGGGCACTGCCAGTTTTTCCGCAGATCTCGATTTCGTCCATTCGCGCCCAGCGATAGGCGGTGCCGCCGGCTTCATTGACGCAACGATACAGCCCGCGACGGACGATGCTCCAGTCCTCGGGGGTCAGCCCCGGGATGTCGAGCGGGGGCCGCGCGACGCGTGGATCGACGATCAACGCCGGAGCGCGGAATCGGCCGGTGGCGAGCGTTGCAAACACGTTGGCCACCTGTAGCGGCGTGAGCTGGAGTTCTCCCTGACCGATGGCGTAGTTGCGGCCATCGGCGATGCGGAAGCTGCGCTTGAACCGCCGTCGCATCCATTCCTTGGACGGGATCAGTCCCGAGCGTTCGGCGAGCAGTCCGGTGCCGCCCGGGGGCGTGTCGGCGTCGCGTTGCCCGCGGACGAAGACACGATAGAAGTCCGTCAGTCGCTTGGCGTTGACGCGCTGGCCGAGCTTGTAGAAATAGACGTTGCAACTGTGCTGGATGGCCTCGACGGCGGTGAGGGGACCGTGTCCGGGCAGGCCGCGCCAATGCGTCCAGCAGTGCCACTTGTCCGATCCGGGAATCAGGGCACCCTCGCACACAACGGGTACGTCGGCGTCGATGACGTGGTTCGCCAGTCCGGCCAGCAAGGCGACGGGTTTGATGGTCGACCCGGGCGGGTATTCGACCTGGACGGCGCGGAACAAGAGGGGTCGCCGCCGGGTGTCGTCGCGGAGCGCCGTGAACTTGTCGCGCACGGTCTGCCGGTCGTAGGTGGGCACGCTCACGAGCGCGAGAATCTCGCGCGAATCGACATCGAGGACGACGCAACTGGCGCCGGTGGACGGGGGGTGTTCCTCGACGGCCTGTTCGAGGATCCGGACAATGGCCGCCTGAAGTTCCGAGTCGATCGTCAATTGCAGGTCCATGCCGTCGATGGGGGCCTTGCGATTCTTGATCGTTCCGTCACGGAAGCGCTCGACGAAGCCGCGCCGGCCGCGGAGCATGGATTCTCCCAGTCGCTCGATGCCGGAGACGCCGGCTTCGTCACCGGGGCGGTAGGCCGCGAGGGAATCCTCGATCAGCGGATCGTCGCGAATCATTTCGGCGGACACCTGACCGAGCCGGCCGAGTACGTGGCAGAGCGTGTCGGTCGCCTTGCGGCGCACACGCCGCACGGAAGGCTCGATGCGAACGAAGGGCAGATTGCCCAGGTCGAGTTCGATTCGCGTCCGGATATCCTGGGAGACGTCGCGGAGGACGGGGTGGAACCAGAGTTCCTGCGCAAGCCGGATACGATCGAGGTCCTCGGCGATCCCGAGGGCGCGGCGTGCCTTCCAGATGTGGCGGCGGAGCCGCTCGACGGACCGGCAGATGCGGTCACGCCGCTGCCTCAGCTCGTGGAGGGTTCGGGGTGACACGCGCTCGAGGGTGCGCCACAGCCGGGCGATGCGACGCCGCACTTCGCCCAAGAGGCTGGCGCGTGTGGCCGAGCGCCAGACTGGCTCTCGACGCCGGATGTCGTCCGCCAACAGCCGCAGATAGGCGGGGTTCATGCTCAGCACGCCGTAGTGCACGGTGACGTCATGCGCCGGTTCATCGGAGACGAGCGTCCGGCCGTAGCGGTCGAGGATTCGCCCGCGCAACGGAGGCAGAAACCGCCGGGGCGAAACGAGCGCCGCCTGAGCTTGGCGGCGATAGGACTCCCCGTGGACGACCTGAAGCTGGTAGAGGCGCGCAAGGACGATGCTTCCGCAGATGAGCGGAACCATCAGCAGTATCTTCAAACGCCGTTCAAACATGCTCGAACCGTTGGCAATGGCTGCTTGTGCGGACGGGCGACCCGCCGCCGTCGCGGGTATTATACGCCGAAAATCCCCGTTCGTTCGGCCCTCAGCGGACGCGCAGGCGGTGCGTGGGACCGATGCCGAGCAGATTCCGGCTTCGGCGAAGGATCCAGTGGGCATAGGGTGCGAGGACGCCCGTGTATATTGCCGTGTAGAGAGAGAGCGCCAGGACGTCGCTGAAGCGCGTCCAGTCTTCGCGGATCCAGAGCATATGCGATCCGACCGCGGTGGAGAGGGCCATCGTAGCGGCGGCGGTGAAGATGAGGTGGGTAACGACGCTGTCGCGCACGGCGAATTCCCGGGCGCGGACGATGAGCATCGCGATGCACCCCAGCGTCAGGGCGCTCAGGCCGACATTTCCGTGATCGTGATAGCTAAGGCTGGTCAGGTCGATCACGAGACCGATGATCCAACATGCGAGGAGGGCGTCGTGGGTCCGGGCGGTCAGCGCATAGTAGACAGCCACGATGACCATCAGATTCGGGCGAGCGGCATGGATTGCCAGATGGGGCGCGAGGGCCGTCTGGAGGACGGTAACGACATACAGGAGAATACCAAACGCGACCCAGTGCATTGTTTCCGTTCCGCTCGATCGATCCGAAGGCGTGGCAGGCGAACTTTATCGGATCGCAGCCGGTCCGGCTCTGTCGGCGACTGGATCAGTCGCATTTTCGTCCGCGTGGCGCTGCTGGCGCAGGCGGGTCCCGCGCGAGCGTTCTTGGCGGCTGTCGTCGATGATTCGAATTGCCGCCCGCGCGATCGCCACGCGGACATAGTCGGATTGTCCCTTTACAGTGAAGGCGGCGCGGAGGGCGCCCAAGGCCTCCGGACGGTCGATGGCTTCGAGGGCGAGCGCGGCGAGCGCCCGGACACGGGCGATCTGCTGTTTCGGAGAATCCTCCGGCATGCCACGTCTCGGTGATTTGAAGAACAGGTGCGCCAGCGCGAGATCCAGGGCGTACTCGCCCGCGGCGTCCAGGCTGCCCAAGCCGCGGGCGGCCTCGAGGCTGATCTCCGGATGGTCTGCACGCCGGAGACGGTTTCGGAAGACGTCTTCGGCCTCGTCGGTTCGGGCGTTGGCGAGCATCATGAGGGCTTCGGCGGCGTCGTTGGGAATCGCGCTGTACCCCCTCAGAATGAGGCGGCCGATTTCCGTTCGCGCGTCCTGGAATGCGAGGGCTTCATAGAGGTTGTTGCGGACGAGCGTCTTCGTCTCTCCCCGCAGGGCCGCTCGCAGCACCTCAACAGACTGACGGCCGCCCAGCCGGCCGATCGCCATCGCCGCGTTCGCGCGGACGCGGGCTTTGGGGTGGTGCACGAGCAAGGATGCCAACTCCCCGGTCCGCTGCTGATCGCCGCAACGGTGCATGGCGTAGATGGCGGCGATGCGAACATTCGGATTGCTGTCCTCGGCCCTCGTCCGGTAGGTCTCGATGAACTCAGACCGCTTGAGGGTTCCCAAGGCCATCAGGGCCGCGAAGGTCACGCCGGAATTGCCCGTGTTCAGGTTCTCCGCGATGTAGGACGTACCCTCCTCCGGCGCGACATCCTGCAGGGCTTCGATGGCGTTCATGGTGACGAAGGGGTCATCGGAAAACGCCGTTTCCTTAAGGAACTGCATGGCTTCGGCGCGAAAGGCCAGTTGATCCTTGATTTCGAGCGGCTGCCGCAGAACGGGCATGCAGCCCGTGGCGGCCAACCCCGCCAAGGCGGCGAGCCAACCGATGTCCACGCGCAGTGTGCGACGGCGACTTGTCGGATGGAGGAGCCCGGGGTCGTGCCGGGTGGCAGAGAGTCTGTGACAGTTTTGGTGGCAACGTCCGGCCGCCCCAATATGTGCCGCTGGCGGCTTGTCCGCCGGCGCATGAACAGAAGGCACCGTGCACCAGCACGGACAGGCAAGCTGCCCGCGGCACCCCGCGCGAAGGGCGTGTCGGGTGGCAGATTCAGTGTTCATTTTTGCTCTCCTGATCCGTGGGCGGCGTGGGCCGCCGGCGCAATCGGTGAACGAGCCAGTCCAGGATGATCATGAGCGTGAGGGCGAGAGCAACCTGAGAGAATCGGTCTCCGAAACGCGTGTAGAACGTAACGCGATCATCGACGCGAAGTCGGCCGACGCTGAACCCCGGCGCGGTCCAGGGTCTTTTCTGCCAGCGACGAACGGTCTCCAGATCATCGGCAATCTGACTTTGCAGGAGGTGGACAGCCTCGTCATGGTGCTCGGGCGATGCCCCACGGTACTGGTTGGCGAGGAAGAGGAGACGGCGGTGGATGAACGTGAACTGCGGTCCCACTGCATCGAGCGCCGGGCGCAAGTCGGTCGTGCAGACGTCGAGATAGGCGGCCAGACGTCGCGTCAAGTTGTTCGTGAGGGCCGCGCGATGCGTCTGGGTGCCGACCAGCTTCCTCGAGATCGTTTCAAGCCTCCGCAACGCTTCTGTCACTTTTGCCAACCGGGCGATTTTGTCGACGCTCAGGGACACGCGGTGGTGAATGTGTCCGTTGGGGTCCACCAAGGCGCTCGTGCCGGTGTTGACGCTGCGTGCCACAGGGATTCGGTTCTCGACGGCCCGAAAGACGGCGGCGCACAAGTGCTGCTCCAATTCGGAGGTGTGGTGAAACCAACCATCGTTGCTGATGCTAAGGAGGATGTCGATGTTCTTTCCGTTCCGAGCGTGATCGGTTCCGGTGACGAAGGTTCGCGGGATGTAGGGCATGACCTCTTCGTAGCAGATGGGGACGCCCGCGCGGCAGGCCTGTCCGTTCTGCGAGGCGACCGCGAATTCGAGCACCTCGAAGCGATTGCCAGCGGTGAGGGAGTATTCCATGCCTTGACGGCCCCACGGCGTGCGGGCGTTGAGCAACTCGTAGACTGAGTGATACGGCGTGTAGCGAAACGGGACATACTCGCCGAACAGCACGAGATGGATCTTGTCGTAACGGCCTGCGGGATGCTCCATGCCGGGCTTCACGAGGAACGCGGAATTGTAGCCATCGACGCGGGGTGGAATGCCCGTGGGTTGCCATTCCAGGCTGGACGATCCGAGCACGATCGGCACGGCGAACTCGGTGCTCAATCGCTGAAAGGCGTCGCGGCGCTGGCGGCTGATCTTCTGTACGTAGGCGATGTCAGCGGGTTCGTACTTGGGGAATCGACGACTGCGAATCTCCTCCAGATCCTCCGGCGATGCATCGACGAATTCGTCGTTGATGAATCCGAGCCACGCCGTCTCGGGCAGGACGACGAGGTCGGGTTTCTCCGCTGCGGCCTGGCGGGCCAGCCCCAGGTAGGCGTCGAAGACGACGTCGTGCGGGGTCCTCCGGCTACGCTCATCGACGTACATGGCAAAGTCGCCTTGGACGACGGCCGCGCGGGCGCCAGGCTTGAAATATTTTCGCGATTGGCGAACGACGCCGTAGAGGAGCGTTGCCACCAGCACTAGGGCGGTCGCCAGCGAGGCGACGGGCAGTCGGATCGCGCGCGCGGGCGGCTCGCCCCGAGCGATCTTGAGCGGCTGGATGAGCAGATCGGTCAGAGCGCCGTTGACCATGGCGATGACGAAACTGACGCCGTAGGCTCCCACGAGGTCGCTGATCTGGATGACGGTGAGGACCTGGTATTGGCTGTGAGCGAGGAGGATGAAAGGGAATCCGAGCGTCGAGATGGACCGCAGGTACTCGATCGCGACCCAAGCCACCGGTGCGGTGAGGGCGACCGAGACGCCGCGTCGCCGGTATAGATGCCGGATCGGCCATGCGGCGAGCGGGAAGTAGATGGCGAAGTAGAGGCACATCACCACATAACCCGGTGGTGTGACGGGGGCCATCCAGTGGCAGTTGATCAGGAAATAGCCCAGTCCCAGGAGATAGCTGACGCCGTAGACGAACCTCGCCCGTTGCACCGTACAGATGCAAATGAACCACGGCACCAGGCAGACGTAGGCGAGCGGCCACCATCCGACCGGCGGAAAGATCAGACAGGTCGCCGCAAGCGTCAGCCCCGACAACGCGATCGCCGGCAGGCGCCGCTCGATCCGCACTTGGCCGCTGATCGCGCGCGCGGGCCGCCACGAAGAACCGTTCGTCGTGGTGCCCGGATCGGGTGCAGCGCCGCTCTTGGCCGAGCCCGGACGTTTTTCGACGGTCGCCGGATTGGTGCGTTTCCTGCCCATGTTCAGGGCGGCAGTGTATCCGTAACCCCGACGCGGCGACACGCAAGCGATCGGCCGTGCGTGATCGAACCGGCGTCGGTGTGCCACGGGCAGCTTGCCTGCCCGTGTCGGTGTCAGGCACTGTCCGTCGATGCACCGGCGGACAAGCCGCCAGCGGCACCCGTTGGACGCTGCGGCGCGTCGCCACTGATTCCGTCACGAGTCCCTGCGGGCTGGCGAGCGGTGGATCGCCCCGCGACCGCGAGCTATACTGCGTCCCATGGCCGGTGTTTCCGTTGCATCTTCGCTGTCAGACATCCTCGACGTGGTCCGGCGCTATTGGGGGTTTGACGAACTGCGGCCGTATCAGGAAGGCGCGATTCACGCGGGGTTGGATCATCGCGACTCGCTCGTGGTCCTGCCGACCGGCGGTGGCAAGTCGCTCTGCTACCAGGTTCCCCCGGCGCTGACCGGCCGGACCGACATCGTGGTCTCTCCGCTGATTTCTCTGATGAAGGACCAGGTGGACGCCCTGCGGGCGTGCGGCTACCCGGCCGCCGCGATGCACAGCGGCATGACGGCGGCAGAACGCCGAGAGACCGACAGCGGCATTGCCGAGGGACGGTTTCGCCTGGTCTTCGTCGCGCCGGAGCGGCTCGTGACCGACTGGTTCCTGAATCTTGTCGAGCGGATGAGTGTTCGCGCGTTTGCCATTGATGAAGCGCACTGCATCAGCCATTGGGGTCATGATTTTCGTCCGGAATACCGCCAGCTTTCGCGGCTCAAGGAGCGTTTCCCCGAGGCGAGCCTTCACGCGTTCACGGCGACGGCGACCCAGCGCGTTCGGTCGGACATCATCGAGCAGCTCAAGCTGAAGGACCCGAGCGTTCTGGTCGGTTCATTCGATCGGCCCAACCTGGTCTATCGGGCCGTTCGTCGTGAGGATGCCTACGCGCAGGTGCTGGAGGTCGTCCGGCGTCACGCCCGGCAGGCCGTCATCGTGTATTGCATCAGCCGGGCGAACACGGAGGAGATGGCGGACTTTCTCAAGGCTCAGGGCATCCGTGCCGCCCACTATCACGCCGGCTGCACGCCCGAGGTACGGCGCCAGACGCAGGAGGCCTTTTCGAAGGAGCAGATCGACGTGGTGGTGGCGACGGTGGCCTTCGGCATGGGGATCGACCGAAGCAACGTGCGCTGCGTCGTCCACGCCGCGATGCCGAAATCCGTGGAGCACTATCAACAGGAAACGGGCCGGGCGGGGCGTGACGGGCTTGAGGCCGAATGCATTCTGTTTTACTCCCAGGGGGACTTGATGAAGTGGGAGTTCCTGATCAAGCGCAGTGCCGAGCACCTCGAGCACCCCGAGCCGGTGACGCGGCCAGCCATGGAGCGGGTCGATCAGATGTGGCGGTTTTCCGTGGCCCGTCGCTGTCGACACCGTGCGTTGCTGGAATACTTTGGCCAGGCGTACGACAAGGACAACTGCGGTTCGTGCGACATGTGTCTTAAAGAAACGGATGGCACGGTCGACGGCACGGAGACCGCCCAGAAGATCCTTTCGTGCGTCTATCGCGTCGAGGAGCGATTTGGTACCGGGCACGTCACGGACGTGCTTCGCGGCGCCGACACTGAGCGGATCAAATCCAACCGGCACGATCGGTTGAGCACATACGGGTTGATGAAAGGCACGGCACGGAAGACCGTAACGAATCTGGTCTATCAACTCGTGGATCAGGGGCTGTTGACGCGGACGCGTGACGAATATCCCATTCTGAAGCTGAACGAAGAGTCATGGAAGGTGCTGCGCAGTGAGTGCCGGGTGCGTTTCCTCGAGCCGAAGCAACGGAAGGTCAAACGGGCTCGCGGCGAGGTGCAATCTTGGGGCGGGGTGAATCGCGGGTTGTTCGACGCGCTCCACAAGTTGCGATCGGAAATCGCCGAGCGGCAGGGCGTGGCACCGGACGTCATCTTCGGCGACCTCTCGTTGCGCGACATGGCGAGAATACGGCCGGCCAACGCCGGCGCGTTTCTCTCGGTTCACGGGGTGAGCGAACACAAGCTCGCCGCGTGGGGCGGGCGTTTCCTGGAGCGGATCGCGACGTATTGCCGCGAACACAAGATCGACACATGCGGCGAGGGGCCGACGACGAAACGCGTCCACCTCAGCAAGGCCCGTCGAGCGGCATTTGAACTGTTCGCGAAGGGACGTTCGATCGACGACGTCAGCGCCGACGTGAAACGTGCGCGGAGCACGACGGCCCAATACCTCGTTGAGTATATCCAGGCGGAACGACCGAAAAGCATCGAAGCGTGGGTGGACGCGGCCACCTATCGCGACGTGGTCGGCGCCATTCGTGAGGTGGGCAGCGTGCCGCTCAAGCCGATCTTCGATTCTCTGGAGGGCGCCGTGCCGTACGACATCATCCGGCTCGTAGCGCGGCACTGGGAGATTCGGCAGGCCTCCTGAGTGTAGAGCCGCATCGCTTCGGCGGGTTTCAGCACGCCCATTGGGGCATCGGCAGGCACGCTCCGTATCAGTTACAATGCGGGTTTTGGCGCTCCCTGCCATCCAGCTTTTGAAGGATCGCCGTGCCCGCCGCTGACCGCCCTTCCGATCCGCCCACCGCCGACTGCCACGGATCGATCGAGTCCGCCGCGTCCCGCCGATCGCCATCCCCGGCGATTGAGGCGCGATCCGGACGCATCGCCGATGGGCGTCTTCTACGAGGACCGGTCCGGTCCGCTGTATTCTGGCTGGCGCTGCCGATTCTCGGCGAGCAGATGCTGAACGCCTGCGTGACGTGGAACGATGCGTTCCTGGCGGGGCGGATCTCGGCCGAAGCGACCGGAGCGGTCGGATTCGCGGGCTACGTCGGCTGGCTGATGACCATGCTGTTCGCGCTGGTCGGCATCGGCGCCACCGCCATCGTCTCGCGGGCCATCGGGGCGAAGGACCTGGCCGAAGCGCGGCGCACGACCAACCAGGCCTTCGTGATGGCCATTGCCATGGGGTTGGTCGGAACCGGTTTCGTCTTCGTGGCCGCGCCGCTCTTCGCCGGCCTGCTCAACATGCGGGGGGCGGCCGCGACGATCGCGATTGACTACATGCGGATCGACGCCATCGGGCTGGTCGGGGCATCGATCTCGTTTTCGCTCGCGGCCTGCCTGCGCGGAGCCGGCGATACGCGGACCCCGCTGGTCATTCTCGGCGGAGTCAACGTGTTCAACCTCGGACTGAGTTGGGTCTTGACGTTCGGCGTGGGGCCTTTTGCGGGAATCGGCGTCAACGGGATCGCGACCGGGACGGCCTGTGCCCGGTGGATCGGCGCGATCTGGGTTCTCGGCCTGATGCAGCGGCGCGGGCACGGACTGAATCTGCACCCCTCCATGATGTGGCCCGATCGGGCGCTGGTAGGCCGCATGCTCCGGATCGGCCTTCCGGCGGCGGCGGACGGCGCGATCACGTTTTCCGGCCACTTTGCCTATATGACCATCATCAGCCGCGTTCCGACGGGCTTCCCGGTGGCCGTTCTCTATGCCGCTCACATCGTGGGCGTGCGGATCGAATCGCTCAGCTATCTTCCGGCCAGCGCCTATATGTATGCCGCCTCGACGCTCGTCGGACAGAACCTGGGCGCCCGGCAGGCCGATCGCGCCCGGCGGGCCGCCCATGAGGCGACGATGCAGGCGGCGATGCTGCTGATCGGCAGCGGCTGCCTCTATTTCTTTGGCGCGGAATCGCTCTATCGCCTCCTGTCGGACAACCCCGACGTCTGGGCGTGCGGCGTTCCGGCGTTGAGGGTTCTGAGCATTTTTCAACTCACGATGGCTCCATTGATCGTGTATATCGGCGCCCTCCGCGGTGCGGGCGATACGCGCGTGCCGATGTTGATCACCATCTTCGGAATGGCCGCCATCCGGCTGCCAGTCGCGTATTTGGGCGGATTCGTCCTCAAATGGGGCCTGCTGGGTGCGTGGATGGGCATGTTCGCCGATCTGTGTGTGCGAGCGGTACTGGTGGCGTGGCGTTTCAGAAGCGGGCGCTGGGAGCGGATCAAGGTGTGAGGGGGACGTGTGTAGGCGTGCCGGAATCTGCGATTCGGCCTTGACAGGCCCGAGCCTCACTCGTACGACACGCGCTGGAGCCGCCACGGCGCTATCCTGTCATGGAGCAGGGCCGCGTAGGGTGGCCGGTGAGCGTTGGAGCGACTGACCCATTGAACGACTGGGCAATCGACGAAGCAGCCGTTCGGATTAGCCACCGGGCGGTGTGTGCGTGTCACGTTTTTCGCGGAAGGAGTTCCTGCCCATGAAGCATCTCAGCACTGTTCTGTCCCTGACCGTTTTGGCCGCCGTTGCGGGGTGCGGCCCGAAGAAACCGACGGCGACGATCCTGTTTTCGTCACTGCGGCAGCCGACCCAGCCGCTGAGCGAACAGTACATGAAGATCGCCGTTCGCAATGCTCAGATGAAGGGCGACACCGGCGAGTATGATCAGACCAAGTGGTCGAAAATGACGGCTGACCTGCTGCGTTACTACCTCCAGGAAGCGAGCGAACAACACGGCGTTCCGATCAAGCTGGTGGATCGGCAGCATGTCGCGATGGCGATGGAGGAAAAGGACCTCGCGGCAGCGGGGATCACCGACAACGGCGACGACGTGGCGTCGGCGGCGATCAAGGGCGCGAACGCGGTCGTGACGAGCTTGGTGACCATCAAGATCGACAAGCAGGTCGGCAAGAAACGATCGATCAAGGCGATGAACCTGTTCGCTCATGCGTGGTCGCACGGCGGCGGTGGCGGCGGTGGCGTCGACACGGAGCAGGTCGATGAGGAGGCTCGCAACATCACGGTGCAGTGCCAGTTTCAACTGAAAGACGCCGGCTCGAACGACATCGTCGTCTCACACTCGACGCGGCCGAGCCAGGATTTCACGCGGACGAAGGCCAGCAGCTTCTTCGGGTCCAGCAAGACCGAGGCCGACATGGAGCCGCGCGACAAGGTCATCGGAGGCATGATCGAGAAACACGTGCTCGATTTCCTTGCGAAGTTTGTTCCGATCGGGTCGCGGGTCGAGGTCGGGGTCAAGTCCAGCGGCCACGAGATGAGCCGGGAGGGCGTCCGGATGCTGGTTTACGCGGAAACGCCGGAGGAATTTGCTCGGGCGCTGAATTCCTTCAAGCAGGCCATCGCGGAAAATCCGGACGATCACCGGTCGCTGTTCGCGGCGGGCGTCTGTTGCGAGAAGCTCAACAAGACCGCTGAAGCTCGGAAGTACTACAGGCAGGCCGCCTCGCTGAGCAGCAAGGATCCGCAGTACGCCGCGGCGGTCGCCCGGGTCTCGGGGATGGGATAGCGTCGGGGTTGTTCCGGGACCGTGGTCCGGCGAGTGACGGTTGCGACTCGGATCGGATCGCGCGGATATGGATGCGCCGGGTGGAATGGCCGTGTCGCGGTGAGTGGGACGAATGGGATGGTGCTCGTCCGCTACGCCGGACGTGACGTGAATCGGAACACGAACCAGGAAGGAGTGAGCCGCATGGGAACGAAAAAGACGGTGGCGTGCGTCGCTTTGGCGGTGGCCGTGGGGATGCCGTCCGCGGCAATCGCCCAGGAGGCGATGGCGATCTCGGACGCACAGAAAAAGGTGCTTTCGAAGCGGGCGGCGGAGGCCGACGCGTATCGAAAGCTGGCGGAGACGATCAACGGTCTGCGCATCACGTCGGAGACGTATGTCAAGGATTTCGTGACCGAGTCCGACACGATCCGATCGGAGTTGGATACGTTTGTCCGTGGCGTGCGGCTCGGCGACGCAAAGTGGGACGCCGATCTGGCCTGCATGGTGGAGGCCGAAGTGACGGTGGCGAAGGTGATTGAGCACTTGAAGTCCATCCACGGGCGTCACTACAAAGGCCACACGATCCAAGCCAGTGATTTTGAGCAGATCACGCGGTATGTACAAAAGAAGGTGATCAAGGCCGTGGGGATGGGCGCGCCGCGTCCGGACCTGCCTCCGGACATCCCGGGCGGCGAGATTCCGGCGACGACGCACCTGCCGGAGCCGATGATTCCGGCGTTGTGGCGGTCGATCGGACCGCAGGCTCGGCTGGGCGCTTATCGAGCAGCCTGTGTTGATGCGCAGCGGCGTCTGGTGGAGCGGATCAAGGGCCTGCGCCTCACGAGCGACACGCTGGTGCGCGACTTTGTCGCCGAATCCGACGTGATCACCACGACGGCCAAGGCGACGCTGACCGGGGCCTACGAAGTGGAGAAGCCCTATTACCACGACAACGAGTTGATCGTCGAGGTGACCTACGAGGTACCGGTCGAGTCGGTGATTACGACGATCAAGAGCCTGCACAAGCGGCTTTACAAGGGCAACAGGGTTACCGGGATGGACATCGAGAAGGTGACCCGGCAGCTCAAGAAGCGAAAGTTTCGCGCCGTCGGCATGGGGGTTCCCAAGCCGCAGTACGTCAAGATCGCCGCGGCCAAGACCGAAACGCGCGTGCCGGAATGGGCCGGGCAGGTGATCACGGCTACCGGCCAGGGTGTGCCGCCCGCCGACAAGACCGGCACGCCGCAGGGCAAGCTCATGGCAGCCCGGGCGGCCGAACTGGCGGCGAAGCGGGCGCTGGCGGAACGGGTGAAGGGCTTTAGCATTGACTCGAACACGGTTGTTCGCGACTTCGTGACCGAGCACGACGAGATCAACTCGCAACTCGATGCGGTCATCTACGATGCCTACGTCAGGTCCACGACGTACGACTCGGAAGGGACGGCGACGGTGGTGGTCGAGATGCCGGCGATGCGCGCCTGGGAGATCGTGAATACCTACGTTCGTATCAAACGGTTTTGAATCCCCGTGTGTGGCCTTGTGCCACCGGGTTGTGCCCCCTATCGAGGAGTTTGCCATGCTTCGCATCCTGTGCCGTGTGCTGTTGACCGCCGCGTTCGTGGTCGCCGTCTCGGGCTGTGCCGAGAACGAGGCCACCATCACGCAGAAACGCGAATCGAAGACCGAATCGGCGCCGACCGATGCCTCACCTGGTACCATGGTCGTCGAGTAGCGGGGGCCCGCGGCGGGCTTTGCAACTAGGTGAGAAAATGCGACGACGTCTGACGTGCTTGTGCGCGCTGCTCACGCTCGTGTTCGCGTGCGTTGCGGCCTGCGACCATGACCGACAGATCATCGATCGACATCAGCAGGCCCTGCAGGACGATGAATGACCGCGCAAGATGCGGTGGCGGGCGCGACTGGCGCGCCGCCCACAAGGGGCGGCACTGCGGGCGAGAGCGTGACCGCGTCGCGCGCGAGGCGCAATGCCACGGAGGGGGCATTCATGGGCCGGAAGGACGGACATCGCGAGAAATGGTATGGAGCGGGCCTGCACTTTGCGTGCACGCAGTGCGGCAATTGCTGCAGCGGCCCGCCGGGCTACGTCTGGCTCCGGAAGAACGAGATCGAAAAGATCGCGGCGTTCGTCGGCCGCCCCGGCAAGGGGCTGTCCGATGAGCACCTGCGCCGGGTCGGGCCGCGATATTCGCTGACGGAGCGGGCGAACGGTGACTGCTGTTTTCTGAAGCACGAAGGAGGGAAGCGCATCTGCGGCATCTACCCCGTACGGCCCCTGCAATGCCGGACGTGGCCGTTTTGGAGTTCCAATCTGTCGTCGCCCACGGCGTGGTCGGCGGCCTGGCTCACCTGTCCGGGCATCAACAACGGCGGACACCACGACTTGGTCCAGATCGAGATTCGCCGGACGGCGCGGCGCTGGGAGGACCTGTCCGAATGAGCGGCTCGTTGTCGGAGGCGATTCTGCCGCACGTGGATCGGGACGATCTGCCTCTTTGCATGGGCAAGTTTTATACGTATGTCGATGAAACAGTGGCGGAGCATCTACCGGTGTGTCGCAACCGGGGAGTCTGCTGCCGGTTTGAGAGTTTCGGCCACCGGCTGTACGTGACGACGGCGGAGCTGGCTTACTTCGTCTGGGGGCGACGGGACGACTGGCGGACACCGGGGGCGCGGGGTGACGGCGGGGCGTGCCCTTATCAGATCGGCGGGCTGTGCACGGCACGGCAGCATCGGCCGCTGGGGTGCCGCATCTTTTTCTGCGATCCGACTTCTCAGGACTGGCAGCCCGAGGCGTACGAGCACCATCTGGCCCGGCTGAAGCGAATCGAGGCGGACCTTGGGATGGACTACCGCTACATGGAGTGGTTATCGGCACTCCGTGAACTGGACGCGGGCCTCGGAGCCGCCGGCGCCGCTCCAAGATGTTGACATGGGCAGGGGCACAGGTGTAGAATACCCTGTCCGCAGCACCGATAGGCGATTGCCGCAGAGGGTGCATGCCCGGAGCGGCTGCCGAACCCGCAACCTGCCACAGAATCCCCGGGAACGATCGCTGCCGAACTTGTAGAGAGGAATGTGCTTGCCATGAACGTTGTCAAGAAGCTTGCCATGCTACTGCTGGTTGTCGCGCTCGCCGGGCCGATCCTGGGCTGTGGCATTGGTGCGACACCGTCGGACCACATACGAATGTTCGGCCGGGTGGCAGACAATGACGCCCGGATGCTCGTGGACGACATCGCACTGTTCGCCCAGACCAATCGACCGCTGCGAACGTCGCGCTGGATCATCGACTGATTCGCCTCCAGAGGTCGGCCAGCCCATGAGACGTTGCCCTTGCCGGCCGTAGCCGAATCACCGCCGTCAGCACACTTCGCCTGCCGTCTGTCATCTTCCGTGCCATCCGAAGAATGGATCCAACTCGCCGCCGTGACCGACTGCCCCGTGGGACAGGGCCGGTTTGTCGAGGTGCAGGGTCGCGGGCTGGCGGTCTTTCACGTGAGCGACCCCGATCGATTCGTCGTGACCGCCAACGGATGTCCCCATGCGGGCGGCAACCTCTCAGCCGGTTCGATAGCCGGCGACACCGTCACCTGTCCGTGGCACCACTGGGCGTTTGATCTCGAATCGGGCCGCTGCGCGTCGGCCGAGCACATTGTGATCCGGCGATATGACAGTCGCGTGGAGAACGGCTATGTGTATGCTCGGTTGGTCGGGCCGTAAGAGGCTCTCGGGTAGCACGAGACGTCCAATCGGCCGTGGCTTGACCGCGGCGAAGACCGTGCCTTATGCTGCGCCTTTCGTGAGAGCATGCGCGGGCCAGGCAGGGTCGCTGTGCGGACCACGATGCCGGTCGACGGCCATTCCCGGAGGCGGTCCACAAAGCGGACCACACGGCGCTGAAGGAGTTCGGTCCCGGTGATTGTCGATTGCCACACGCACATCTGGGATGCTCCGACGCCGGTGGGACTGGACCGGTTGCAGGCGGGCTTCGCCGCAGATCGGCAGGACGGCGCCAACGGTGGGGCTGCAACGCGAGTGGCCTCCGCCGAACGTCATTTGATTGCCAGCAAGCCGGTGGACAAGAGCTTCGTTCTGGGTTTCAAGAGCCATTTTCTGGGAGTGGAAATCCCGTCTGATCTGATCGTGCGGTACGTTCGGGCACACCCGGACCAGTTGATCGGATTTGCGGGAATCGATCCGACGAATCTTCATGAAGCGATGGACGATCTGCAGCGGGCGCAGGCCGAGTCGGGAATCGGCGGCATCACGGTGTCGCCGGCAGCTCAGGATTTCCATCCAGCCGACAGCCGGGCGGTGCAGGTCTTCGCCGAGGCCGAACGGCTGAAGATGCCGGTGCTGCTACACCAGGGCATTCACTTCGCGTCGGCCAGCAAAATGGACTTCGCCCGGCCGGTCCTGCTCGACGAGGTGGCCCGGGACTTCCCCAACCTGAAGCTGGTCATCGCCCACCTGGGTTATCCGTGGGTGGAAGAGTGCATCGTATTGCTCGGACGTCATCTAAACGTCTATGCCGACGTCAGCGCGATGTTGCAGCAGCCGTGGCAGGCGTACAACGCGCTTCTGTCCGCCCACCAGTACGGCGTCATGGACAAACTCCTTTTCGGTAGCGATTTTCCGTTCGGCTCGGCCACGGCGGCCATCGAAGCGCTGTTCCGCCTCAATCAACTCGTCACCGGCACGAATCTGCCGACCGTCCCGCGCCAGTTTCTGGCCGCCATCGTCGAGCGGGACGCGCTGGCGCTGCTCGGCATCCAGTCCTCCGCTTCGCCGATTCCCGAGAAGGACGATGCCCTGCTCGATGTTACGGAACCGTAATCCCCGGGACCTTCGGCTTCGGCGCGACGCCTTGCGCTGCGCGTTCTTGTGCGTGTTGTCCGTTGCCGTAGGCACGATGCTCTGTGGGTGCGCCCGGCGGACGAAGACGTCTTTCGATGTTGTGACCTTCAAGGACCCCGAGCGGTCGGACCACTTCTCACAGGCGTTTGACCCCGGGGCGTTCGCGATCGACGCCCAGGACCGCTATGAGATCGTGTTTGAACGGCGGGATTCGGTTGGCCCGTCGCTGGGGGACGGGCCTTCGGAATCGAACAGCGATGGGGAGTTGCCGGTCGCGCTAAGCCAGTTCATCCATGTCCGCGTCTTCTGGTGGCCGCGGCCGGGGTCCACGTTTGCCGAGCGCACGCAGACCAATGCGAACATCGTGTACGGCCTGCGACGCGGCGCCGACGTGATCAGCTATGAAGGGGCCGGATTCGTCTCATTCACGATGTCGCGTGATGAGAAGACGATCACCGGGGCTATTGAGTCGGCCACCCTTGGTCCGGGGCGGAGCGCCGGCCGGCCAAGTGACTATTTCGGACCGTGCCATCTCAACGGGACCTTCACGGCGCGGGCCGACCGGCGTCGAGTGGTGTCCGTGCTGCACGAGATCGTCCGCCGGCTGGGTCCTCCCGAGCCTTCCACGAACGCGGCCGTGTCGCCGGGATCGTGAGGGTTCGCCGCGGTGCGTCGAGCGAAGGAGCGCCGCCGGCACGACGTCCCGTCGACCATAGCCTGACGGCAGCCCGCCCGCTGGTGCGGCTTGGCTCCCGATTGACCGTCCCCGCCGTCGCAGATAAGCTCTCAAGCCTGCAACGCCCGCTCCGTGTAAGCCCGTCAACGGGTTGGCAGGGCGTTCGTGTTGTCGCGCCGGCCCCGCAGGAGCGCCCCGTCATGTCCATCGCCGTTCGCTGTCCGAACGACACGTGCCGTCGACTGGTTCGCGTGGCGGCCTCGTTGCGCGGACAACGGATACAGTGTCCGGCGTGCGGCGCCGGGCTGCGGATACCGGAGGCCGATGCGCCGGAGCCGGTTCCGGTGTCGCTGGATGATACGCCTCCGGAACCGGGTCGGATCGCATCGGGCGAGGGCAAGGACGACCGCGAGTCCGCAGGCCGGGGCGGCGAGGTGGCGGAGCGCGTCGCGGATACGGCCGCCGGGATGACATCGGCGCTCAGCCCGGTCCTCAAGCTGTTGCTGATGGTCGTTGTGCTGGGGGGGCTGGCGTGGCTGGGGGTGGGGGTCATCCTCCCGATGTTGTGGCCGGATGAACCCCTGGCAACGGCGACGAGCGGGGAACTGAGCCGCGAGGAGGATGAAATCCGGCAGCGGGAAGCGGCGAAGAAGGAGGCGGAAAGCCCCCTCAGTGAAGAAGCGAAACAGAAGCTGCTCGCCACGATTGAGGCGGGCGACCTGGACGTCGCGCGGCAATTGCTGGAGGCACTGCAGAGCGACGCGACAGTGCCGTTGGATGATCGGCGGACGCTGGAACTGACGTTTCGCGAGGCGGTTGCCGCTCGGGTCAAGCAGATTTACGCGTCGGTCGACGAGCACATCGACGCCGGTGAGTGGGACGCGGCTCGGGACCGGCTGGCCGCGGTCTCGGAACTCGATGAATCTGAAGGGCGATCGCGGTCGTATCGCGAACATCAGAGACGGATCGACGCAGGCGAGGCTTTGTCGTTGGTGGAGGCCTCGAAGGTGGCGGCGGATCGTCAGGCGTTTGACGAAGCCCGCCGTCTGGTTCGGCGTGCTCTGGAGCTGGATCGCACGGGAAAGGCGGCTCGTGCATGGGAGTCGGAACTGGCCTCCGTGATGCGGGCCGGCGTCCGGTTCGACACGTCGGGCGTGGCGGCTGATGTGTACCTCGAGGGGAAGAAGGTGGGGGATACCTCCGGCACGGTCTGGAGGCTGCCGTCGAATAAGCGGGTTCGGCTTCGGCTGCAGGCCCCCGGCTACGTCCCGCGCGAGTTTCGGGAAGGGCTTAGCGCCGGACGGGCGAAGACGGTGGAGGTCAATCTGGTCCCCGCCGTTCCGGACGCGTTCTGGGTCGCTCATCTGTTCGATGCGAAGACGCTGAAATGGCTCGCGTGTCGCGTCCTGCCCGACGACCGCCCGGCGATTGCGGAGTATTCCCGGACTCTCAAGGCGCGGTGCCTGTCGGCCCGGCGGAAGCCCAAAAAGCGGAAGGTGTGGCAGGTGCGCATGAAGGACGGTTCGAGCCACCACGCGCTGGAGTACGCGGCCCTGGGGCAGACCGTCCGTTTCGTCGACCTGAAGACCGGCGCCACGATACGCACGAAGAAGGCACGAATCGCGAAGGCGGTCGAACTGGATGTCGACGAGGGCGCGAAGCAATGGCTGGCCGCGGCCGGGGAGGAGGCGGCCCGCGCCGATGATCTGTGTGATGCCTTTCGGACATTCGGACGCTTCCTCGATGTATTTCCCGACAAGATGTCGCTGGTCGTTGAGACGGCAGGCGATCGGCTTGAGGCGATCGCGAAGGAGCTGGCAGGTGTCGTGGCGTGCGGGAGTTCGGAGTCCGGGGCCACGCGAGATCGGATGGAGATCGGCGCGCGGCTGGAGGCCGAGATCGATGCATGGCGACGCGCGGGGCAGGATCCGCCGGCGGCGCTGCTCGAGCAGAAGCGAAATCAACCGTAGTTCATGCCGTCGGCAGCGCGTGGCGGACAGGGCTTGAACGGAAAACCGGCGATGGATGAGTTCCGTAAGAATATTTGGGCTCCTTGGCGCATGGAGTATATCCATTCGCTCGCCGGCTCGGACGGACCGGGTTGTTTTCTTTGCGACTATCGCGATCATCCGGACAACGACGCCGCGAACCACGTCGTCTGGCGCACGGACGAGACGATCGTTGTTATGAATCGGTTTCCCTATACGAATGGACATCTTCTGATCGCACCCTGCGGCCACAAGGGCGAGATGGATGAGCTGGATGACCGCGAGATGCAGCGCTTGTGGTGCGTGACGCGAGACGCCAAACGCCTTCTGGCGAACGTGCTCCACCCGCATGGTTTCAACATCGGCATGAACTTCGGGCGATGCGCCGGGGCCGGTCTGCCGGAGCACCTGCATATCCACATCGTTCCGCGGTGGAACGGGGATACAAACTTCATGGCCGTCTTGGGTGATGTTCGCGTCGTGCCGCAGTCGCTGGACCGACTCTGGCAGCACCTGCGGAAAGTGTCCGTCGAACTGGGGTTGCCCGGATCGCCTGACGGGGCTACAGCATGACGCCTTCCGCCGATCGTCCGCACGGCCTCGCCGCGTACGCCGTCTCCGACGAGCGGTCGCGCGGCCGGGTTCACGCGGAATCGGGCGCGTCCGGGCCTCCGTTCGAGATCGATCGGCGTCGCATCATCCACTGCATGGCGTTCCGTCGTCTGATGTACAAGACGCAGGTGTTCGTGAGCGACGCGGGCGATCATTTTCGCACGCGATTGACGCATACGCTTGAGGTCGCGATGCAGGCCCGTCGTGTCGCCCGGCGGCTGGCGCTGCACGAAGGCCTCGCCGAGGCGACCGCTCTGGCGCACGACCTGGGACATTCGCCATTCGGCCACGCGGGGGAGGCTGCTTTGCGTGAGTTGATGACCGGCCATGGCGGGTTCGAGCACAATGTCCAATCGCTGCGTGTCGTCGATTATCTCGAGCACCCCAATCCGGAATTTCGGGGCCTGAATCTTTCGTTTGAGCTGCGCGAGTCGCTCATCAAACACCGGACGCGCTTCGATCGGCCCGACGGCGGCGAGCCGCCGGACGATCAGACCCGCCCGCTCCTGGAGGCCGGCCCTTCGCCCCCGCTGGAGGGTCAGGTCGTCAATCTCGCCGATACGATGGCGTACACGCTGCATGACATCGAAGACGGAATCGGACAGGGCGCGCTCGACGAATCGGCCTTGGACGAGTGCGCGATCTGGCGGGAGGCCGCCGAACACGTCCGCGGATCACGCCGGGGATTGTCGCTGCACACCGTTCGCCGCCCGATCCTGGACCGGCTCGCGGATCATCTGGTGGCGGACGCGGAGCGGGAGAGTCGAGGGCGGCTCGCGCGGGGCGGCATTGAGACCGTCGACGACGCCCGAGCGTGCGAGGAGGACGTGATCGCCTTCTCCGAGGAGGTCCAAACGGGTGTGGGGGCGTTGCAGAATCTGCTGACGAAATCGGTCTATCGCAATCACCGCGTGGTTCGGATGGACAGCAAGGCCCGGCGGATCATCCGGGAGTTGTTTCAGGCGTATCTGGCGGAGCCGGAGCTTCTGCCGGCGCGGTTCGGGAGCCGCATTCGGGAGCAGGGTGACCGCCGCGTCATCTGCGACTACATCGCGGGGATGACCGACCGGTTTTGTCAGCAGGAACACCAGCGGTTGTTCGCCCCGTTCCACTTCGAGTAACGTCGAGGCCCCCGTGCCCGACGCCGGCGGACGAGAGGCCCCCGGCCGGGTGACGTCCGCCACAGCCGCTCACCATTCTCGACACGGCTTCGCAGAGGATTCCTATCTTTTCCAGCACACGGTGAGCCGGTCCCGCCGCGGGGAAAAAGACATGGGAACGGATTCCCACGCGGAGGGGACCGAGAACGGATTCTCGGTCCAAGACGGCAACAAAGTAGCTCGACCCCCTTTTGCCCCCAAGTACTATTCGCCTTCTTGCCGAATGCAGCTTGGGAACTCCCCTTGGCTGAACTTGGATACGAGATGTTCCCGTTCGAGCCGTGGCGGCAGCACGCCAATAAGCACGTCGTCGTCGGTGTCATGGAACACGAACGGCTGCCCGCTGCGTTGGGGCTCCAGCAACATCCACAGGTCGAAAACGCCTGGCAACCGCGTTCGCAGCGATTCGCACCGCGAGGACACAAAGAAGAACATCCATCGCGCGCGTACTCTTATCGAGTCGTAGAAAGGCGCGATGCTCGCACAGTGCCCGGTCGACAGTTCGAATAACCAGGCATCCTTACCCGATGTGTTGCACACGCACTCATCCGGGAGCCGCAGATTGTCCGGCAGGTCGATATGGGTGCGCTGCACCTGCACGATCAGGGCCTCGGTGCGGTAGGCTTGACCGATCAAGCCGAGCAGATCACTCAGATGCTGCCCGCAGCAAGGATACGTACGGCGAACCGATGTGAGAACAACTGAATCGTGGTCGCATGCACGGAAAACGGACGACGAAGAAAAACGGAACTCGAAAGGACGGCCGCTTCTTGGATCACGCACTTGTAGAGCGCGCACAGTCCGAGCATTGCGCTCTGGACGCGCGTGTCGCGATAACCACCGTTGGATGCGCTTCATTAGCAAGACGTTCTTTCATTTGAACCACTCCCACGGCTTGAACCAGTTTAGGCTGGTAGTATGCCCATGGAATGGCCGCCCGCCCCGAGGACCGCCGATTGCAATGCGCCACCCTATGCGAATTTCCTCGCCGACGTGGAGCCAGCCGAGTTCGGCGAGGGGGTCGAAGGACTCGGCCGTCTCGTAGCCCAGGCCCCGGCGTAGGTGTAACGCGTCGTCGCGCCGCTGGCGGAGACCGGCTCGCCGAAGGCGGTGTAGGCCAGTTGCCCGGCGATGCCCGACGA
>CAYQDV010000025.1:0-25312 GCA_964416295.1 uncultured Planctomycetaceae bacterium | reverse complement strand
TGTTTGGATCGAGCGGACAACCGTCGTTGCAGTCGGGGGTGCCATCGCCGTCGGTGTCGGTCTCAGGATTGCCACAGCCGCACGCACCGGGCGCGACCTTGGCGGGATCGAGCGGGCAGCCGTCAATACAGTCGGGTGTGCCGTCGAGGTCCGTATCGGTCTCGGGATTGCCGCAACCGCAAGCTCCCGGATCGACCTTGTTGGGATCGAGCGGGCACAGGTCGACGCAGTCGGCCGTGCCGTCGCCATCGGTGTCGGTGTCGGGATTGCCACAGCCGCACTGGCCGGGAGTGATCTTGTTCGGATCGGCCGGGCACTGGTCGATGCAGTTCGGCGTGCCGTCGCCGTCCGAATCCGTCTCCGCTACGCCACAACCACAGACGCCGGGCGCGGTCTTGTTCGGATCGAGCGGGCAGCCGTCCAAACAGTCCGGAGTGCCGTCCCCGTCCGTGTCGGTGTCGGCCACGCCACAGCCACACGCTCCGGGGGCGATCTTGTTCGGATCATCGGGACAGAGATCGCACGCATCACCGACTCCGTCGCCATCGGCATCCGCCTGGCCGGCATTGGGTGTGTTCGGGCAGTTATCGACGTCGCCGCAAACGCCGTCGCCGTCCACGTCGTTGTTCGGATCGTTCGGACAGGCATCGCAGATATCGCCGATGCCGTCGCCGTCGGTGTCGATTTGCGAACCGTTGAAGTCGTTCGGACAGTTGTCGCAGACATCGCCGACGCCGTCGCCATCCACATCGGCCTGATTAGCATTGGCCGTACTCGGACAGTTATCGCACACGTCGCCGACTCCGTCATTGTCGGCATCGGCCTGGTCGAGGTTGGCGGTATTGGGGCAATTGTCGCAGGCATCGCCCAGACCATCTCCGTCGGCATCGATCTGGCTCGGGTTGGCGATCGCCAGACAGTTATCACACACGTCCCCCACGCCATCCGCGTCGCCGTCGGCCTGATTCGCGTTCGCCGTATTCGGACAGTTATCACACACGTCGCCGACGCCGTCGCCATCCACGTCGGCCTGATCGGCGTTGGCCGTATTCGGACAGTTATCGCACACGTCGCCGACGCCGTCGCCGTCGGAATCCAACTGATCCGGGTTCGGCGTGTTCGGACAATTGTCACAGGCGTCTCCGATGCCGTCGCCGTCCGCGTCGCTGCCGACACCGGCAGCGATGTCAAATGTGACCGATCCAAAGCTGATCTGAGCGGGAGGAACCGTGCCTCCACCGCCGATTCCCCCCACAACAAGCGAAACACCCGAGGCCGAAGCGGCCGTACCAACCACGTTGCCGACGCTGATCGTGTCGGCCGTCATGTTGACGGTGGCGATTCGCACCCACTCCGGAGTAATACCAACACCGGGCGAGAACGTGCAGCCGCCCAGTTCGTCGACAAGCCCGATCGTGTTGTCGCAGGTGCCCGACGCGAAGAAGTTATAGAACGTGCCCGGCGATGAGCCGTTGCACGTCGTGGTGAGGTTGTTAAAGGTGACGTCGCTGAAGACGCACGCCAGACCGTTATTCAACGGATCGGCGTTGGCCTGCTGTGCCCACAGCTCGACCACGAACGCACCGCACGCGTTGACGGCGGCATCCGACGCAGGCGGCGCCCCCGTCGACAGCTCCAGGCCGCTCGGAGCCTGAAGGACCACGGGCTGCACATTGACCAGAATAGTCTGCGCAAGCGCGACGGCCGGCGTCAGAACCGTACACAGGATGATTGCAATCGTTCGCTTCAACACTGGTATTCCCTCCCAGTACCAGTACCAGCCACTCCCGTGCCGGCACTCGTAGTGTTCGTTCCCCTTCCAGCCGACGCCTCATCAGGCGCGCTGCTTCTTGCCGAACTCACCACCGACCACCTCATCCTGGAACCCGGTCAGGGGACCAGGAGCACGGTGTCGATGAATGTCTGGATATCCTGACCGTTGTAGGTGCCGTCTCCATTCAGGTCAGACGCCACCTGATGCGCCGGATCAACGTCATTGCCGAGCAGCACATCCACAAACACGGTCATGTCGTTCAAGTTCACCTGTCCGCTCTGATCGATGTCACCCAGACGGTGGAATCGCACATCGCCATCCGGCGGATAGGGCAGACCGAACGCCTCGACCATCGCCGGGCTGGCCGGCGGAAGCTGTTGTCCGGCACCGCCATTGGCGCCGGCGCCTCGAGGAAGCTGGCACACCGGCAGGATCAACGTTGGATCGTCACACGGCTTCAGCCAGGCGTTGATGAAGAAGGCGAGGTCGCCAGGACCCACGCAGCCGCTGCAATCGAAGTCCGCATCGGCACAATTGAACGTCGTCCACGCCGGATCCGTATCGCACTTCAGCCAGCACGGAACGATGAACGCGAAGTCGCCGGGACCTGCTACGCAGTCTCCGTTCAAGTCAAACAGGGGATTGACTTCGTCGGATCCAATGTCGTGCAGTCCTGCGAAGCCCATCGGACGCGGTTGGCCGTCCATGTCCGTCAGCAATTCCGCGAACGCTCCCGGGACCGGACTCATGCCGACGTCCCTGGCCGGCGAGCAGCACATGATGTGCGGATCGGCCGCGTGGAGGGCGAGTTCGAGATAGCGGACCGTGATGGCATTGCCGGCCTCGTCGATGACGGCGGCGGTCAGCAGGCCGTTCTGATACTCCGCGAGGAACAGGGGATCCACCGAGGTATTCGATGGATCGAAGCCGGTCGCATCCGTCAGGATACAATTCTGCGGATTCAGGTTGGCGACCGCGCCGGCAACCTCGACGTCCACGAACGGTGTCGGGCTGGGGAGCAGATGACTGTTGGGCTGACCCGGCGGCGGCACCGCCGCCGTATCCCAGAAGAACGACCGATTGTGCCATATGATGTTGTTGATCAGCGCCGGATCGGAGAACGCTTGCCCGCTCGCCGCCGCCAACGCCGGACTGTGCGGCGCGGAAACGACACCCGCCCCTTGCGGAGTGGACAGGTTCAGCGGCCCGGGCGGGAAGGCCAGGGCCGACGTGCCTGAGGAGTCGTTGTTGGCGATGGTGTTGTGAATGATGTTCACCTTCGCCGCGTTGAGCAGGGAAATCCCGCCCGCGCGGAAGGCCGCCACGTTGTTGATGATGCTGTTGTTAAAGATGTTCAGGCCGAACCAGGCCGCCGGGTTCCCCGGATTGTTGATAACGTCCTGTCCATTGATATCCAGGGCCCGAATTCCGCCGCCGCTGCCGGAGCCGGCCAGGTTGCCCTGAATGCGGTTCGCGTCAATGGTGACCGAACCGGTTCCGGTCGTCGCGCCACCGGGAGCCGGAGGCGGAAGCGGCACGTTGCCGCCGCCGGCGCCGAAGAAGGCGATGCCCGTCGCACGAATCGAGATTCCACCACCGCTGCCGCCGATCAGCCCGCCGTAGAACACCTCGTTGAAGGCGATCGTGTTGCGGGCGATCAGGCCGCCGTCGTTGACGCCGACGTGAGAAATCCCGCCGCCATCCCATCGCGTGAAGTTGCCGATGATGGTGTTGTCCGTGATGGAGTAGTTGTTGGCTCCGCGGAAGATCGTGATGCCGCCGCCACCGTTCACCCCACCGTTCAAGCTGATGACGTTGTGCTTGATGTTGACGCCGTTATTGGCGATGGTCTGATCGACCACACCCACCGTGACGCCACCGGAGAACGTACCCTGGTTGTTGAAGATCTTGTTGTTGCTGATGGTCTGGTTATTGGTGGAGCCAGTGATATAGACGCCACCGCCGGAGATTCCGCCGAACAGCGTGAAGCCGTCCACCAACGAGGTCGTGCTGACCGGGAACGGCGGCGGCTTTCCGAAGATCGAGATGTCCGGGGCTTCCATGGCCTCAAAGAATTGCGTGATCAGATCCTGGTCGAACGGGATGATCTCGCCGGCGGCGATCAGGGCGTTAATCCTCGCATGCCAGTCGTCGATGCGGTCCGGCGGTACCGGCGTACCGTTGATCCACGTCGATCCGGCACCCGATCCCTGAAGCTGGATATCGTTGCGATAGATGATCGGATTCTCCCGGTAGGTACCCGGCTCGACGATGATGAGCGAACCGGCGGGAGCCGCGTCGATGGCGTCTTGAATCTTCGTCACCGGCCAGGTACCGCCGCCCGTGACGTGGACGATGTTGGTATTCACACAATCGACGACGTGCAGCGTGACGGCGGTCGGCGTGGGCGTGTTGCTGTCGGCGCGAAAGATGATCAACTGTCCGGTCGAGACCAGCGTCGTGTCCACCTCCGCCACGATTTGAGAAGTGGTCCAACTGAGAATGTTCAGCGGGACGCCGCCCACGGTAATCAGGCTTGCGCCATTCGGCGCGAAGGCGCCGAAACCGAAATCCCGCGTGATGGTGAGCGGGCTTCCGGGGATCGTCGGGTCGTAGTCGGGATTCGGAATTTCCGCCATCCCCAGCGATGAAATCGTGATCTGCTGCAATGGGTTGGCGGGATCGATGCAGACAACCGGTCCACCCGTCGGCCCCATGACCGAGAAGATCATCGGCGTGAATTCCACCGGCTCGATGTCGAGCGGCCCGTTCGGGAATCCGGCGAACGCCGCCACCGGAATGACGGGGGTGTCCAGATAGGTCGTCTTGCCGGAGTCAAAATTGAACGTGAAGGACGTCTGGCTGAACTGCGGATCGAAGAATGGGTCGGTCACGAACTGGCCCGGATTGTTCGGATCCGGGACCGGACCGGGATCATTGATGATGAACGAGAGCATGTTCGACGCCACACCCGAAGGGGCGCCGATGTTGATCGAGAAGTTGGCCGGCAGCAGGGCGTTGTAGCCGCCCCATTCATCGGAATAGACTCGTTGGATCTCGTTTCCTCGGAAGTCCTGGAAGGACACGGGCACCCAGCGCGCACCCTGCTTCTCGCCGAACACCGGGCTGGTCGTGTCAAACTCCGCGGCGAGGTCATTGTTGATGAAGCCGACCGCGCGGGCCGCCTTGGGAACCGGCGTGAACAGGAAGAAGTTGAGCGCGGTGTTCTGGCCGTTCGAGTGGCTGACCCACTTCCGATCGCACAACGGACGGAGATCGCCCGCGAAGGGCGCAGCAATGCCGGGGAAGAGTGTCAATTCGGCCGGCACAATGTGACCGTCGCCGATGCAGGGCGGCGGCAAGGCCCGCTGACTCGGGACGTACTCGTCGCCGAAATCGACGTTCTTGTCCTCTTCCTTCACAATCTCATAGCCGGCTGGTGTTGCGGCTTCCACAACGTAGAACCCCGGCGGGACGCCGGGCGTCTCGATGGTCAGGTTGTTGGCCATGCCGCCGGCGAAGTACGATTCAATCGCAAAACCGCCGTCAAATACGCCCGGACGCAACTGGTTCCACGTCCCGAAGTTGTCGTAGCATTCCGGCACGACCTGCGGAGGATGCGGCTGCGGAAGAGTCTGGATGCACGCGGTGGGCAAGCTGTCGTCCCAACTGTCCGTGTGGACGATCTGGATGGCGTCGCCATAGTTGAACAGGCCGTCGCCATTTCGGTCGATGTCCTCCGGCCCCTTGAGGTTGAAGTTGAACGGGTCATTGATCCAACCGATCGGGTAGTTATCCACGTCGGCCAGCGTCTCCAGTCCGTCACCATCCAGATCGTCGATGATCTGGTCCCCGGTGGCGTCCTGATAGAGGTTGACCTGAACCCGCGGGATGCCTGGCTCCCACACCTCACCGACGGCCTTCGTCGGATCGTTTTCGGCTCGCGTAACGGCGTAGTGAACGATTCCCGTAATCCCGCCGCTCTCAGTAGGTCCATAGGTCATCTTGCCCCAGTCGATCGTGTTCACCTGGGTCAGATAGAGTTGCATAGCCTGAAGGAGATTGTCGCCCGGGGCTCCGCCACTCACCGTTCGGCTGAGGTTGTTGCCGGTGAGCGGATTGAAGGCCGTCTGCGGCTGCGGCGTCAATTTGTTCCGCGAGGGCATCGCCCAGCCGGCATCCGGGGGGACAAACCCTCCTTGGTCCACAACATTGGTATACCCCGTATCCTTGAAACGGGCGAAATCCACCTCGGCCACGAGCCACTTAAAGAACGGAAACACCTCGGAGAAGGCGTAGTTGCCGACCAAGTCCGTCTGCGTTCCCTGGTAGATGGTCCCGTCCCGGAAGCGCAGATTGAGCACCTGCCCGGGAATCCCGGGCTCACCGGCGTCCCGGAATCCGTTCTGGTTGCTGTCAAAGAAGACGCTGCCCTCCAGCTCACCAAACCAGCGAAATACCAGCACGTCCCCCAGGTCGACATTCATGTTGCCGTTCACGTCGGGGAGCGTCACGACGTGGAAACCAAAGATGGTGTCAAGGTTTTGATCCCACGTCACGAGCTGATAGCTGCCCGCCGGAACGCCATTGATCGTGAACTGCCCGGGAGAAGGATTGTTCGCCGCCGGCTGCGCATAGACCGCCGCGGCTCCGCCCGCAGCACCCAGGTTGAGCCCCACATAGGCGTTCCCAACCGGATCGCCGGAGAAAAAGCCCTGTACGATGGGCGGCGCCGCGAAGTGATTGATGACCACACGGCCGGTAATCGAGCCAGTCGGGGCGCCGGGGGCGCCAATCAAGCCCAGGCTGTCAAACGGCCGAATGAACCCGAAGAACGCGTGGAAGGCGGCCGGACCGAACTCGACGAAGACCGGCGGCTCATTCGCCTTGACCCAGGCGTCGATAATCGGGGTTCCTTCGATCGTCACCGTCTGCACCCAGCCTTGGCCCTGCGGCGGGATGATCTTGATGCCAAACTTGCTCGCCGGCAGGTACTTGATCAGCACACGTCCGGTGGGATCGGATGTCGGCACGCCGCTCCCGAGAACGGCGACGATCGGCTGGCCGTCCACATCCAGCAGCGGCTGCCCAGTCAGTGGATCAAACTCGTAGGTGGTGTCGAGCGGATTGCCGAATGCGTCCTGGAGGAATTGTCCGAACCGGTCAAACAGTTGCACCGAGAAGCCCTGAAGCCCCTGCTCGTTCAGAAACTCCGGCGCATTATTGAGCGGAAAATTGTCCTCGAAAATAAAGATCGAGATCTGTGCAGTCGGAAGTGGCTGCGGATTCACGAGGACACTCGCGGTGGTGTCACCCGGCAACACACTGGCGCCGCCCGTTGTGTAACCTGAGTTCGGCAGCACCGACACGAAGTACTTGCCGGTCGCCGGCAATGCCGCCAGCGGGGTCAAGTCGGCGTCGGTCCCACTCATCAGCACGGGAGCGTAGCTCTTATGGATGTTCACCGACACGCTGTCGGACACAAGCACGCCGGGAACATGTGTGATCGTGTTGTCTTCCTCGACGAGCCACCGATATCCCCCCGCGATCGGAGCCCCCGTCGGGTCGACCACCTGCAGCGTGAAACCCGCGTAAAGCTCGGTCTGGACCGCCGTGGCCAGCACCAGCGCCACCGCCACACCCACAAAGCGTCGCGCTCGATCCATTCGGACCTTTGCAGCCGCATTCATAACAACGCCCTTTCTTCCAGTCTTGTCACGCTGCACGGATTCGCCCTCCGGTCAGAGAACCATTCAAGTCGATCGGGTGGTCCCATCCGGTCGCCACCTCGACGCACTGACAAGCATCCCGACGCTTCTGCACACCGCCCGGGTGCTCGTGTGAAATCCAATCATCTTCCAGTAGCAGTCACAGCCGGTCACTGGGCACTCTCGTCGCCAGGAGGCGTCCATGTGTCCATCGATCAGCGCGCGGACTCCCCACGCTGTTCTGCATACTGGTCATGTTTTCTAGACAAGAGTGGGTGAGACCTGCAACGACGGGCGCTCGCGAGCGATCGCACCGCCGCCTCACACTACGGGCCGCTCTACGCCCCTTGGCGTTGCGAGAACCGACCCGCCCCCTTGTCACCCAATAACGAGAACACCTTCGTTCGCTCCGGGCTCCTTCTCCAAGTTACTCCTACACTCCGTCGCGATTCAAGCTGTCGTTTTGGTTCACATGTCCGGGCGGCGGCGAGCCAGGTTCGCCGCGGGTGCATCGCACCGTTCGCCCATCGGGTTTTATCATTTCAACGTGAGCAACCTCAGCCCACGCAACTCCTCTATCCACGGGCCTGTAGCACACAATGTTGTCAGACGTCTAGTATCGCTCGGCCCCCTGGAATCCGCCTGACGTCCCTCTTTCGCAGGCAGGTCCGGCATGCCCTTCCGTTTATGTCGATACGCATTATGCGGCAATCCAATCGCCATGTCAAGGGGGCACTTCAACTGTTCGCGAGCCGGCTGTCTATGGCCGACGCGCGTCTCTATTACCGGGCCTTTTGAGGACTTTGACATAGGCATCTCGTCAAGCCGCTCTCCCGAACGGACGACGCCCGCGTAACTCAAGTCCGGTACACGTGTTAGCATTCCTGATGGCCCGTCCAATTGCATTCACACGACCGGATGCGTCGCCCGGCCTGCCGCCCCTCATGAATCGTCAGTCGTTTCCTCGCGGCGATTTCGCGATTATGAGCGTCACACTACACGACGGTCGCGTCTCTCCGGACCTGCTTTACATGCACCCGTAGTCATTCTCGCAGAACGCGACGTCTGATTAAAGTAGGCAAATGGCTTAGTCGGCACGGGCTGGAACGCCGCCGGATCAGCGGTGGGGACCACGAACCGAGCCACCGTCCCGACGACGCAATTCCTCCGGCCTTCATGGCGTTTGGGGACCAACCCGAAGGCGCGACTCAACGCAGGTCGGCGTCGACAAGAGCTTATGAGGCAATGTCTTAGGCACCGGCTTGAAGAATCGCGGCGACGTCCGATCCGACCGCGTCCATCGGCAGATGACACCGGCCACGGACTCGGTTCTGCCCGGCTATCGGGCTAAACCCGTCATCCTCCGGCGGCGCAGCCGAGGGTCGAGTACGACATGCGGCCATCCACGGACCACGCCCTCCTCGCGGAGCGCATGGCAGCCCGCTGGACGCCGCGGCGCGAATGCGGACTGTTTCGACGCGCTGTTGATGCGTGTCAGGCGGTCGTGTCCGGTGGAGGTTGGCGGGAACGCTGTCGCAGGTGCGAGTGAACGTCTGCTTGAACGTCGGAACGATGAATCCGCACCATTCGCACGAGGTCCACGACGGAATCGATCTGCAGTTTGTTCATGATGTGCAACCGGTGGATGTCGACCGTCTTTCGACTGAGACCGAGCTTCAGGGCGATTTGTTTTGAGGACTTGCCCTCGACGAGGATGTTCATGACTTCGTGTTCGCGCGGCGTAAGCGTGCTCAGGCGAGCGTCGATCGCCTCACGGCGAGCTTCCTCTTCTCGAATTCGGGCATCCAGTTCCATGGCGAGGCGAATACGGTCCAGGAGCGTCTGGCCGTTGTAGGGCTTCCTGATGAAGTCGACCGCACCGTTCTTCATCGCGCGAACGGCCTGCTCCACGTCGCCATGCGCGGAGACGATGATGATCGGTATGCCCATATGCTTCTCCGCCAGGATCTCCTGGAGATCGAGACCGTTCATGCCGGGGAGACGCAGGTCCAGAAGCAGGCACCCCGCCCAATCGGGCTTGTACGCGTCCAGGAAATCCTGAGCGGTGGCGTACGTCTCGACGGGAAGACCGACGGACTCCATCAATCGGCTCAATGATCGGCGGAGCGCTTCATCGTCGTCGACAACAAACACGGTGGCCTTACTGTCCATGCCCTCCCCCATTCTCCGCAATCGGCAGAGTGAATCGAAGGACTGCCCCGTCGCCCGATTCGGGTTCCGCCCAGAGGCAGCCGCCGTGGCGTTCGATGATCGATCGGCTGATGGACAGCCCCATCCCCATCCCGTGGGGCTTTGTCGTGAAAAAGGGTTCGAATACATGGATTGCCAGAGTCTCCGGCAGACCCGGACCCGTATCCGCGGTCGAGCATTCGACGAAACCGTTGTTTCGACAGGCGGTGCGAATCGTCAGTCGTCGATTTCGCGTGCGCTCGTCATTCATCGCTTCCAGGCCGTTGCGCATCAGATTGACGATGACCTGCTCAATCTGGATCGCTTCGGCCGTGACCTTCGGCAGGCTGTCCGCCAGTTCAAGGACCACGCCCACCGAGCGCTGCCGTGTCTCTGATTGAACCAGCAGCGCCGCGTCGCGCACCAATTCATTGAGATCGACGGCCGTCCGCTTGGGCTCACGCTTGCGGATGAAATCGCGGATTTGCTCGACGATCGCACCGGCGCGCTCTGCCTGTTGGGCTGCGTCTCCCATGTCCGCCAGCAGGTCGTCGCGATCGCCCCGGCCGGAGCGAATCCTTTCGGAGCAGGCCTGAAGATAGTTCACGATGGCGGCGAGCGGTTGGTTCAATTCGTGCGCCAACCCGCTGGCCATCTCGCCCATGGTGCCAAGGCGCGCGACCCGCGCCAGTTCGGCCTCGCGCTGTCGGGCCTTCTCCTCTGCCGCCAACCGCTCCCGAGCACCGGAATCACCTCGTCGGCGAGCCGCAACCAACGCCGGCACGAGCCGGCATAGAAACAGAACCGCTCCACCCAGCAGCAGAACCATCGACGCGGAACCCCACCCCGCCAACGTGCCGGACGCTCCGCCGGCCCGCAGCAGATCCGTCTCATCGTAAATCAACATAAGGTGCCACGGTTGATCGCTCGGGATATCGGTCGGTGACCAGACGACGGTGTCAGCACCTGCGAGGAACACCTCTCCGCAATTCGCGAAGAAGTCATGTGCGCCGTGTTGATCCAACTCCCGCCTGCACCAGCCGCGCAGGTCATCGGGAAGGTTCGGACTGGCAAAGAAGGAACCCCCTTTCGTCGCCAGAACCAGCCAGTTTCCTCGACTGCTTTCACCCAGGAGTTCCACGATGCGACGGGATGGCACCATGCCCGCCACAATGGCCTTGAGTTCAGACCTCGAGCGAACGGGGACGGAGAACACGACGCCCGGCTCGCCGATGCACAGGGGGATGGGCTCGCTGATCAGAGAACGGAGCGTGACATCTTCGACGAACTGCCGGACGTGCTCGATCTGCGTGGCAGACTCCACCGCCTCCCGCTCGGGCGCGTGAGGCACCTCGAGACCCCGTTCGAAATCCGGCTTCTCGAACGTGACAAACGGCCGGTGCGTTCCGTCGAAGTCACGCTCGATGATGTACATTTCCGCCAGGCTGTGCCGAGCGTAGATCGCCTCATACATGGAATTCAGGCGGCCTGCCGAATCCGGCACCATGTTGACGACGTCAGGATTCAGGCTCACGAGACGAAGGCACAATGTTACTTCGTCCAGGTAGTTCTCGATGTGCTCCCTCGCGAAACGCATCTCAAGTCGGCGTTGATCTCGGATTTGCTGGAGCACCGCGGCACGATGGCGCCGGTCTCGGGTGATGATGCCCGTGGCGATCAGAACCGCCGCCAGCACACTGCACCACCCGACCCAGCGGAGCACATCAGATTCGTATCTACGCGGCGTCTTCACGGACGCCCCCCCCCGTTTATGGCGCGCAGGTCCTCGCTCTGATGGCGGATGGCGCCTCACCGCTTCGTCGGTTCTCGTCGGTTGTCCACAGGGGCGTTCGTAAGCAACAATTGGAAGGAACGACTGGCGCCACCGCCGGACCATGGAGAATATCGGATGGGGTCGGATCACCCAGTCCCGGAGTTCTCCGTTAGACGGGGCGGGATCGGTGGAGAGATGGCTATTTCAGAAGACGGCGGGCATCAAACTCGGCGCCGACTTCGAAGATCGTCCCTTTGAGCAGACAACAGCGCACGATGACCGCCTCGATGTCGACCGCAGCATTATTCGGACCGATGGGGAGCGTCAGACAAACCCGCCTGCCCGGCGTCAGCACTTGAGCCGCGAGGAAGGCCACGCCGTGCTCCGAGATGTTGCTGAGGCGTCCCTCCGTCGTGATTCCCGGTTGATCCCGGCTCGCCGCGCAAATGCCGACCCTCTGAGCTCGAAGCGGATGACGGGCCGATCGTCGTCGGTCTTCGGCCACCATGGCGTGTTCCACGTCAAGTTGGTCGAGCAGTCGATCCAACTCGTCGTCGGACACTTGCAGGACATGATCGGACGTCGCACCTGTGGACATAAGCACCCCTCTTCTCGATCAAACCGCTGCCGCACGCGCAATTCTACAATACCGGATTCATCCCGCCGGCATCGTCCCATCCGGGGCATCCTCCCGTCCGTTCTGCCACGTGTGGCGCCTGGCGCATTACGGGATCCGTCGGAGGGCGGGGACAGAGACAAGATTGATCGAACTGACGCCGTAGACGGGGGGCGTCCGCACATGGCTCACAGCAGGGACCGGAACGCCGTGCAGACTTCGTCTACGTCCGATTCGCGGAGGCCGCCGTGGAACGGCAGCGCGATGGTCCGGGCGGCAACGCGTTCACAATTCGGAAAGTCGCCCGGCTTGTAGCCGAATTCACTCGCGTAGAAGCCCTGGAGGTGGATGGGCGCGAAGTAGTTGTTGCAGCCGATGCCTCGTCCGCGCAGCCGCTCCATGATCTCGGCCCGCTTCTCTTCGGTGTAGTCGTCGGCGAGCTTGACGACAAAGACAAACCAGCTCATCTCGCACTCCTCGCCGATCTTCTGCAGGCTGATCCGCTCTTCGCCGCTCAGTCGCTGTCGATACCACCCGGCCACGCGCGTCCGCCTGGCCAGGATCTCCTCGATCCGGCGCATCTGCGCCACGCCGATCGCGCTGTTGATATCACTCAAGCGGTAGTTGTAGCCCAGCCGCTCGTGTGACAGCCATCCCATGCCGGTGTCGCGACCCTGATTGCGCATCGACCGGCACACCCGGTCGATCTCGTCGTCATCGGTGACGATCATGCCGCCTTCGCCCGTCGTAATCTGCTTGTTGGGATAGAAGCCGAACACTCCGGCGGCCCCGAGCGAGCCGGCCATCCGACCGCGGTACCGCGTGCCCAGAGCCTCGCACGAGTCCTCGATCACACGCAGCCCGTGACGCTCGGCGATTTCACCGATCACGCCCATGTCCGGCACCGCGCCGAAGACGTCTACGGGAATCAACGCCTTGGTCTTCGGAGTCACCGCCGACTCGATCCGGGGCGCGTCAATATTCCAGGTCTCGGCGTCGATATCGACGAAGACCGGCCGTCCCCGCTCGAACAAGATACAGTTCGACGAAGCCACAAACGAAAAAGGCGTCGTGATCACCTCGTCGCCCGGGCCGATGCCGATCGCCCGCATCAGCAGATGCAACCCGGCCGTGCCGCTCGACACCGCGATGGCGTGGGCCGTACCCACGAATCGGGCCACGGCCTCCTCGAACTCCGGAACACGCGGCCCGAGCGACAACTGCCGCGTATTCAAGACGGCCAGCGCCGCGTCGCGCTCGGCCTGCGTGATATCGGGACCGGACAGGTTGATCTTCATACGCACCTCATGGACCATGCACCCACTACCGTGTCCACGATAGCCGCACGGCTCCCGATCTTCAACCGCGCGCCGATTGCCCCGGCGCGACCGCTCCGTACAATGCCGCACGACACGGGGATTCGCCGTCTGGCTCGGATCAAACGTATGTCCACGATCGTTGTGAGATTCTACGGCCCGGCGCGCGACCTGGTGGGAGAACCGTCCATCACGCTCGACATCACCAACGGCGAAACGGTCGCCACCGTCGCGCAGCGTCTTCAACAGCGCTATCCGCGCTTCGGCGAAGCCCGGGGCATACGACTGGCAGTCAATCGCGCCTATGTGTCGACCGAACACGGTCTCGTCGACGGAGATGAAGTCGCCGTGATTCCGCCCGTTTCTGGCGGGGCGGCCGTGCCGCGCGTGGCACTGGTTCGCGAGGCGATCGACACGGACAGGCTCGTCAAGGACATGTCGGATCCGCGCGCTGGGGCCGTCGTGACGTTTTCCGGTTCCGTCCGGCGCGAAACATGCGGCGACAAGATTCTTGCAGCCCTCGACTACGAGGCCTACGAGGAAATGGCCGTCAAGCAACTGACGACCATTCGCGAGCAGGCGATGGGCCGGTTCGACCTCCTGGATGCGGCGGTCATCCATCGGCTCGGCCGCGTGCCTCTGGGTGAGGTTTCGATTCTTGTCGTCGCCGCTGCCGCCCATCGAGGGCCGGCATTCGACGCGTGTGGCTTTATCGTGGATGCCGTCAAGGCCGACGCCCCTATCTGGAAGAAGGACGTCTGGACCGACGGTTCCGTCACGTGGGTGGACCCGTCATGATAATGAACGTCGCCCGAGCGGTCGCCGCTGCCGCCGCTGCCGTCTGGCTTGGCACCCTGCTGATCATGGGCGCCGTCGTTGCCCCAACCACGTTCGGGATGATGCGCGAATCGGGCATCGCAAACCCCAACACCGTTGCCGGACAGATCATGGCGAAGAACTTCGCCAAGGCCGACCGCATCGAGTTGGCCTGCGCCGCCGTCGTCCTCGCCTGGCAGATCGTCTCCATGCTGATCGGCCCACGCGCGCGGCGCGACGGGTTCCGGCTGATCCTCATCATTGCGGCTGCGGGACTCGTGTTGTATCTGGCGACGCTCACGCCGAAAATCGCGGACTTCCAACCGGCGCTCGCGTCCGCCCGACCCGACGCCGAGGTGCGAGCCGCTTTTCAGCACTTTCACAAGACGGCGGTGCGCGTCGCGCAGATCGAGTTGTTTTTGGTCCTGGTCCTCGTGATGGAAATGGCACTCCCGGCGCGGCGGCCGCGTTCCAACCCTTCCCCCACGAAGCCGGGACCGTGAGGAATCCCCCGATGCCCACCCCAAAAACGAAGCAAGCTCCCGCGTCCGCCCGGCGTGGCCGCGAGTCCATTGCGGCCCGAAAAGCCCGGGCGCTCAAGATCACAAAACGGCTGCGCCGCCAGTACAAGGACGTCGATTGTGCCCTGCGCCACCGCTCGGCGCTGCAACTGCTCATTTCAACGATCCTGTCGGCCCAATGCACCGACGATCGCGTGAACAAGGTCACGCCCACGGTCTTCGCCCGCTACCGCGGCGCCCGCGCGTTCGCCACGGCCGACGTGGCCGAGCTGGAGTCACTGATCCAGTCCACCGGCTTTTTCCGAAACAAGACGAAGAGCATCATCGGGGCCTGCCGCGTTTTGACCGAGCGTTTTGACGGCACGGTCCCCGACACGATGGACGAGCTGATCGAGCTTCCGGGCGTGGCGAGGAAGACCGCCAACGTCATCCTGGGTACGTGGTTTGGCAAAAACGAGGGCGTGGTTGTCGACACACACGTCGGGCGGCTGGCCCATCGCCTCCGACTCACATGGCGGTCGCGCGACGGCAAGGACGCGGTCCGGATCGAGCGGGACCTGATGGAGATGCTGGCCCGTAAGGAGTGGACCTTCATGGGCCACGCCCTGATCCGGCACGGTCGCAAGGTCTGCAACGCCCGCAAGCCGATGTGCAACGAGTGCGTTCTGGCCGACCTCTGTCCCTCCGCGCACTCCTTCGACCGGCGGAATGATCGCCCGGCGACCGCTCGAAAGACGACGCCAACCCGGCGCAAGGCCACACGACCCTGACACGAGGGAGCCGCGCCTCCTCGGCGGCCCCTGTTCCGCGAATGCGCCCTCGTTACCCCCGAACTCCCGCCGGCGGAAACCACCGATACAGCATGAGATAGACCAGCACGCCGGTCACCGACACATACAGCCAGATGGGCAACGTCCACCGGGCAATGCGTTTGTGTTTGTCTATATGTCCGCGCAGGGCACGATACAGCGTGACGGCGACCAGCACCGGCGTCGCCGCCGCGAGCACCACATGGGAGAGCAGCACGCCATGGTAGATAGCCTTCACGACGCCCGGCTCGGTAAACCGGACGTGCCCCACCGAATAGTGATAGACCAGGTAGCACACCAGAAACGCGGTCGACACGGCCGTTGCGGTCAACATGCACGCCTTGTGCGCGACGACCCTCTTCCGCCGTATCATCACCAGCCCGGCCACGATCAGAACGGCGCTGACGGCGTTCAGCGAAGCATTCAGGTGAGGGAAATCGTGGGCCGTCAACGCCCCGCCTCATGCAGCAGCGCTCGAATGTCTGAAAGGAGTTTGGACTTCACCACAAGAGGCATCGGCTTGTCGGCTGCGCCGGCCAGATCCTCTATCTCCTCGCCGGTGATCGCCTCGTAGTATCCCCGAATCCGCCCCTGCCCATCCACGAGCACGAAACGCGTCGAGTGGAGGATGGGCTCGGTGTCCGTTTGGTCCTCCAGCGTCAGCTTGAATCCCTTTCGCGTCAGACGGGACACCATCTCCTTCTCACCCGTGAGAAACAGCCACCGGTCTGTATGCGCGTGAAAGCGGTCCGCGTACACCCTCAGCACCTCGGGCGTGTCGCGTGTCGGGTCTACGGTGAATGAAACGCATCGTACCGCACCCAGCCCGGCCCCGGCCAGCGATTCCTGCAACTCCGCCATGCGGCGGGACATGATCGGACACGGCCCCGCGCACGACGTGAACACAAAGTCCGCCACCCAGATTTGGCCGCGCAGATCCGCCCGGCGCGTTGTCCTGCCGCTGCGCTCGATCAGCGTAAAGTCCGGCACCTCACCGAGAATCGGCACGCCGTTAACCCCCGGCGCGACCCGCGCCCGTCTGGCCTGATCCACCCGTGCATACTGAAGGTAGGCCAGCCCGCCCACGAAGACCAGCGATCCGGCCATCAACACCCAGAACCGCCGCCCCGGTTTCAACTCCGGTGGCGTCCAGGGTTCCGGCGTTGGATCAGACGAAATCATTGGCGGCACCCATGCTCGAACCGACGACGACAGACTCGACACACGGTCGCGAAGGAGCCGTGAGAAAACGCGGCGGACGCAAGTCCATTCACGATCCTATTGCAGGACCCGTGCCGATTCCCGCGTGACCGCCCGGATCGACGCGACGAACATCAAGATCGCAAATCCCACCGAGATGCCCAGGGCCGGCAGCCAACCCAGGCCCTCGGCGACCGGACCGCCACCGACGTCCAGGTACATCGCAGTCCGCATCAGCGACACGCCGTGCGTCATCGGATTGAACAACATGACCCACGCCAGCCATTTCGCCGCGCCGCCGGCTGGGAAGAACGCGCCTGACAGGAACAGCATCGGCATCAGGACAAGATTCATGATGGCGTGAAATCCCTGCGTCGATTCCATGCGCCAGGCGATCCAGAAGCCCAAGCTCGTGAGCGAGAACGAAATCAACGTCATCGCGGCGAACGTCGCCGGAAACGACCGGATCCCGAGGGGAATCCCCATCACCGGGGCGAGCAAGAGGAAGATCAGCGCCTGCCCGACCGCCAAGGTTGTCGCGCCGAGCACCTTGCCGAGCACGATCGAGGCCCGCGAACCGGGCGCGACCAAGACCGATTGCAGAAAGCCCTCACGCCGGTCGTCGATGACCGAGATCGTCGAAAACACCGCCGTAAACATGAGAATCGCCGCCAAAACGCCTGGAAATGAGTATTGCAGATACGACATCGAGGTCTTCGCCCCGGTCGGCACGAACGATCGGTTCAACCCCGACCCCGCCAGGATCCAGAAGACCGGCGGCGTCCCCATCGCACCGAGGACCCGGCTCCGCTGGCGCAAGAACCGAACGATCTCGCGCGACCACAGCGTCCGACACGGCAGCCACAACGACGGCGCGGCATGTTGTGCAACATGTTCACCGCTCACGACGGCTCCTCTTCCCACGAGCTGCGCCGACGGTCGCCTCGTCGCCCGCGCCGTTGGCATCAAAGCGGTGACCGGTCTCGTGCATGAAGACATCCTGCAACGTCGGCTTTCCGACCGTGACCGAGCGAATCGCCGGCCCGAACGCCTCTGCAAGACGCGGAACCAATGCCGGCCCGTCCGACCGCTCGATGCGCACCGCGCCATCCAGAACGACGGCGGTGCAGCCGAACTGCTGCTCGACGCGCGCGGCCAGGTCGACGGCCTCGTCGCATTCGATGGTGAGACAATCCCCGCCGATCCGGCTCTTCAATTCGTCGACCGTTCCGACCGCCACCAATCGCCCGACGTCCAAAATGGCGAGACGGTCGCACCGCGCGGCCTCCACCATGAAATGTGTCGTCATGAGGATCGTCACCCCCGTAGCGGATCGCAGGGATTGCAGCACGGCCCACAGATCATTTCGGGCGCCTGGATCGAGGCCGGTGCTCGGCTCATCCAGCAGCAGCACCTCCGGGCGGTGCAGCAGGCTCTTGGCCAGTTCGACCCGACGTTTCAGCCCGCCGGACAACGTCCGAACGAGATCGCCGGCTCGATCCGCAACGCCAAGCTGCGACAACATCTCATCGATGCGGCCCTCCAGCGCCCGCCCCGACAGTCCGTAGAGGTGGCCACCGTGGCGCAGATTCTCTCGCGCGGTCAGATAGACATCGAGGCTGGGCGATTGGAACACAACGCCGATTCGCTGTCTGACTTCCGCTCGCTGCCGCACGACGTCACAGCCACACAGGGTCGCACGGCCGCCCGTCGGCGTGAGCAGGGTCGAGAGAATCTTGAAGAGCGTCGTCTTCCCGCCGCCGTTCGGCCCCAGAACACCCAGACACTCCTCCGTATCCACGCCGAAGCTGACGCGGTCGAGCGCCAGCCGCTCGCCGTATCGATGGGTGATGTTTTCGAGAGAAACAATCTCTCGCACAATCTCACCCCCAACCAGAAAAACCAGGCCGATGCGTCGGACCGGCCCTCCACCTATCCCTGGACGCGATCCAGCAACATCAGGATCAACAGGGCCGGAAGGTAGACCACCGACGCGATGACCATGATCCGCGCACCGCCCGCAGTCCGCAACACCGACGACCGAATCCCCACCAGCAACAGGACCGTGCCGAACACCGCCGCGCCGGCGCCATACGCTCCGCCAGCGACCCCCATCCAGAACGGCAGAAGGCTCACCAGCAGGAGCACGACCGAACAGACGACGACCCATCGGCCCGTTCGGACACCGTCGGGATCTGCCCGCGACAGCATTCGAAACCCGCCCCGCGTGTAATCCTCGCGATACATCCAGGCGATGGCGAAGAAGTGTGGCAATTGCCAGACCCAGACGATCGCGAAGAGCATCCAGGCCGGTGCCGTCACAGCGTCGCGGGCAGCCGCAAACCCGATCATGGCCGGCAACGCACCGGGCACGGCGCCGACCAGCGTGTTATAGACCGATCGCCGTTTCAACGGTGTATAGGCAAACAGATACAGCCCGATCGTCGCCGCGGCAAGCAGGGCCGCAAGCAGGTTGACCGTCAGCGCCAAATACGACGACCCGATCAACGCCGCAGCCGTGCCGAACGCGCAAGCCTGAGAACTGCCCAGCCGTCCCGACGGAATGGGTCGGGCGGCGGTCCTGCGCATCAGCCGGTCGGCATCCCGTTCGATCAACTGGTTCAAGGCATTGGCGGCGAACGCCACGAGTGCCGTGCCAAGCAACGTGTGGGCCATCAGGGCGGAGTCGATGGCCTCGGGGCTTGCCAGAGCAAACCCGACCGCCGTGACGAGCAGCACGAGGAGGCTGATCCGCGGTTTGGTCAACTCGATGTAATCGGCCAGGCGCGCCCGAGCCGCTCCGAACACCAGCACGGCCGGTGCAGACAGCGCGCTCGGGGCCGCCGCTGAGGACGCCCCGGCGCCGTCGTTCTTTTCAAGAGGCGTCTTCATATCCCCACCGCCTGCGCCGAGACCGCCGACCTTGCCACACTCTGCGGCGAAGCTGCCAGCCGCCGACACGCCCGCAGCGCCAGAATCCACACGCAGCCGAGCGTCGCCGCTCCGACCGCCACATGCGCCGAGGTCACCCACGCATCCTTGCCCGACCAGACCGTCCAGGCGCCCAGCCCGAGTTGCGTGACCAGCAGGAACAGGGCCGCCAGAGCGGGCCGCTTCAATTCGGCGAGGTCGGCGTGCCGCCGGAGAACGGTCACCCCCGTCCACACGAGAACGAAAGTCACCACCACGGCGCCGATTCGATGGGCCATGTGATAGGCGATCTGCTCCGCCGTCACGGCGGGAAGCAGGGACTCCCAGGCTCGGTCAATGTTGTAGTTCTCGACGGCCGGCGGACTGAGGTCCGGAAACCATTGCCCATACGCGAGGGGGAAGTCCAACACGGCCCGCCCGGACCCGGTGTGGCGCATCACAGCCCCAAGAATCAGTTGTACGAATACGACGCCTACGGTCAGCAAGCACCACCCGCGCACGCCGAATCGCCCGGGCGTCACGACGCGCGACGGGTCTTGCAGCCACCCGGGCGATGTGAATACCGCGATCGCGATGGTGATGCAGAAAAACGTCTGGGCCAGACAACCGTGGAGCACCGAAATCGGGGTCGGAAGGAAATAAAGAACCGTCAGTCCCCCCAGCACACCCTGCGCGATGACCGCCAGCAGGGCCGCTCCCCCGAGCACACGCATCCAACGCCGACGCTCACGCCGCCACAGCCAGCCCGCAAGGACAACGGTCATTAATCCCACGGTCGATGCGATCAACCGATGGCCATGTTCGTAGAAGATGCCGCCGACCCACCGGCTCGGCGGATACGTGAACATGTTCTGACCGTAGGTCGTCGGCCAGTCCGGCACGGAAAGGCCGCTCCCCGTACTGGTCACCATCGCCCCCGCGACGATCAGCCCAAAAGTCGCGCACGCCACCGCAATCGCATAACGATGAAGCCAAACATCCGGTGTCGCGACGGGGCGTTCCGCCCCGCGCACGGATGCCACGCGTGTCGTGGAAGTGTTCATCAAGGATCGGCTCGCCGGTTCCTCCACCCGCACCGACTCCATTCTTAGAAGGATTCGGCGCCCCCGCAGAGCTGATCAGATCGCCCTGCCCAACTTCAAAGTCGACTACACGCCCGATCTACGAGCCCGGACGAACCACACGCCGCCCACTGCGGCAAAGCCGAGCAGGACAGTATACGTCACGATCACCATCACCAGAACGCCCGCATCCGCACCCTTCGCGAGCTGCGAATCCTTGTTGCCCTGGCACACCGCACAGGCCCAGGCGGGCGCCGCGCCAGCCAACCAAGGCGCCACCCATGCCGCCACCTTCACGCTCCATCGCAACAATCTCGATCGTCTCATGTCACACCTACGCTCTTCCTCGCGGCCAAGCCTTTCCGACTCTCACGGCGTTCCTCCGACAACCACCCTACGGCACGGCCACACTATCTGTGACCGTCAACACTGGCAGCATCAGGATAGCCACCAGGAACACGGCGCACAGCGCCAAGACCCACAAGAGTAATCCACGCTCGGTAAGGAGATGCATGAAATAGCATGCCACGAGCGAACCCTTCACGGAGGCGATCACCAGCGCCACGAGCACAGCCATGCCGATGCTCAGGTGCAGATAGGAGACAGCCACCGTCACGCAGGTCAGGACCGCCAGTGCCCCGAACACCATGTAATAGACTCGCACGTGTTTTCGAATGTCCTCAGCGCTCGCGGTGGCCACGGAATCACTCCTACAGCAGGTACAGAGTCGGAAAAAGGAATATCCAGACCAGGTCGACAAAGTGCCAGTACAACCCCGTGCACTCCACGCGATTGACGTACTTCTCCGGGCGTTCTTCCCACATCTTGCCTCCGGCAACAATCAGATACAGGATAACCACCATGCCCCCGATGATGTGTAGCCCGTGCAGGCCCGTCATCGTAAAATACGTTCCGAGAAATGCGCTGTTCGCCGGTCCCCAGCGGGACAGCCGTTGGATCTTCGTCCGATCAATCCGAATCTCGGCCCCATGGCCGTGTTCGCCGTCGGGAGCGAACATCACATAGTCTTCGGTCTCGTCGCCCAGGTGCCCGGACAGCGTGGTGTAGGTGCGTTCGCCGCCTTTCGTACCGACCGTGATCGTCTTTGATATCTCCTCGCCGTCATGGAGCAACGGCGCCGTCAACTCGACCTGGTAGTGCGTCAGCTTTGACTTGTATTCGAAGAACTTGATGACCAGAAAGGTGCCGGCCAGCGCAAATGTTAGAATGAGATAGTTGCGCCCCTTTCCGGGGTCCTTCATCTTCAGTGCGGCCCATGCCATGACCATCGATACGCTCGACGCGATGAGCACCATCGTGTTAATCGTTGCCAGCGGGACATTCAGAATCTGCGAGCCGTGCGTGTCGGCCAGCCCGTGCATGGGCCACGTTCCCGCCGGCGCCTCCACGCGCAACAATACATAGGTTGAAAAGAAGGCCCCGAATAGCATCACCTCGGACGCCAGGAAGAGCCAGGTGCCGAACTTGCCATTGAACATCCGTGTCAGCGGATGGGGCTCAATATCATGCGGAATCGCAATCTCGGACAACGGTTATGCCTCCAGCGCCACGTGCTGCGGGCAGAAATCGTCTTTCTTACCCGGCACGCTGTATTCATAGGGGCCACAATACACCACCGGAACCGTCTCAAAGTTGCCGTGCGGCGGCGGTGACGGAGCGGCCCACTCGAGCGTCGTTGCTTTCCAGGGGTTGCGGTCGACCGCCCGTCCCCTGCGGATGCTCCAGAAGAAATTGATGATGAACGGAATCTGTGACAACGCCAACCCCCACGCCGCCCATGAGATCATCACGTGAAGACCCTGAGCCGGCGCCGCATGAAGTTGCTCGGTCGGATCAAACTGCCGCCGCAGCACCCCCGCCATGCCCTGGAACAACATGGGCATGAAGATCAGGTTGATAAAGAAAAACGACGGCCAGAAATGAAGCTTGCCCAGCCAGTCGCTCATCTTTCGACCGGTGGCCTTCGGGAACCAGTAGTAGATGCCGGCAAACAGCGCAAAGATTGTGCCGGGCGCGACGACATAGTGAAAGTGGCCGATGACATAGTAGGTGTCGTGCAAGTGGATGTCGGACGCCGTTAGTCCCAGAGGCAGTCCGGTCAGACCTCCGATCGCGAACATCGGTAGAAACGCCAGGGCAAACAGCATCGGCACCGTGTATCGGATCGACGCCCCCCACAGGCTGATGATCAGACAGGTCAGGATGATCACCGAGGGCACCGAAATGATCATCGTCGTCGCCTGGAAGAACGTGCTCAGCGTCGTACCCATACCGGTCATAAACATGTGGTGGGCCCAGACGATAAACGACATAAATCCCAGAAAGGCCGCCGAATAAACGAGCGACGCATAGCCCCAAAGCGGCTTGCGCGTGTTGTTCGCCACGACCTCTGCAACGATCCCCAGTGCCGGAAGGATTAACACATATACTTCCGGGTGAGCGAGGAACCAGAACAGATGCTGCCACAACAGCGGACTGCCCCCGCCGGCGGTATTACGAAGCTGGCCGCTGACGATCAGGCCGCCCGGATCAAAAAAACTCGTGCCGACCAGCCGGTCCATCAGTTGCAGAACGCCGGCCGCCTCCAGCGGTGGAAAAGCCAGCAACAAGAGAAACGACGTGATGAACTGTGCCCAGACGAAAAACGGAAGGCGAAAAAAGGACAACCCCCGCGCGCGAAGCTGCACCGTCGTCACGATGAAGTTGACCGATCCCAGCAGGGACGACGTAATCAACAGGACCATGCCGAACAGCCACACGGTCTGTCCCGTCGTAGCCAGGTCCGACAGCGGCGGGTACGACGTCCATCCCGAATTCGCGGCGCCTCCGGGCACGAAGAAGCTGACCAGCATCGTCATGCCCCCGCAAAAGTAACTCCAGTAGCTGGCCATGTTCAGCCGCGGAAAAGCCATGTCCGGGGCGCCGATCTGGAGCGGCAGGACGAAGTTCCCGAACCCGCCGACCGCCAGCGGCACCACGCCGAGGAAGATCATGATCGTCCCATGCATGGCGCCGAAGGCATTGTACCCGTCACCGATCAGAACGCCCTCCGCCGTCACAATGTTTGAACTCAGCCACTGCCCAATGATCGGAATGGGCTGCCCCGGATAGGCAAGCTGCCATCGCATGATCAGCATCAGGCTGAAACCAAACATCAGAAACACCAGTGCGGTTACGGCGTACTGGATGCCGATGACCTTGTGGTCAACCGAGAAGATATAGCGTCGCCAAAATGGCAGTGGGTGATCGTGGCTCATGCGTCGGTGTTCCTCAGAAGTCGAATCCCTCTTCCGCGCCAGCGCTTTCCGATGCCATCCAGGCGGTAAAATCGCTGGATGTGTGCGTGATGATGTTCGCCGTCATCTTGAAGTGGCTGTTGCCGCAAAGCTGCGCACAGATGACCTGCATGGCATATTCAGGCTCCAGGACCAGTTCCGTCACGCCCGCCTTGGCCAGCGTTTCGAACAACGTGTCACCCGCCTCCCAGGAGAACCCCAACCGCTGGCCCTTCGCGAGCAGTACTTCGCCGGTCTTCGGGTCTTTGTGATCCACCGCCGCCATCTGGTGGCGGAGCTTGTACCAGTTCGCCTTCTTGATCGGCACGTGGATTCGCATCTGCTCGCACAGCTTGTCCGATGTCGCACCCTCCTGGACCTCGAACCAGATCGGTATCTCCATGCCGGGGATAACGTCCTGCTTCACCCGCAACGCCGGTATCGAGAACGAGTGGATCACATCCATCGACGTCAGCCGCAGATAGATGGGCTTGCCGACCGGAAGGTGTAACTCATTCGTGACCACATCATCCGCCGCCGCCGGATCGTCCTCCGCCTCGACCAGCCCGATGGGGTTTGAATCACTGATCAGCGACGCATCCGTGCGACCGAACTGTCCGTCCTTGCCGGGGTAGTGGAAGTTCCATTGGAACTGCTGGGCAACAACACGGATCTCCTGTCGCACATCCGGCTTCGGCGGATCGTTCTTGTACTCCGCCCACACCGGCATCGAGAGTCCGACGAGCAGAAAAGCCTCGAACAGTGCCACACCGACCTCAAGATACTTGGAAACCTTGCCCTTCACGAGTTGGTGGCTCGCCCGGTGGCCGGCACGGGCTCGAAACCGAAACAGGCAATACACGAAAAAGAGGCCCCACCCGACAAAGAGCAACCCCATGAACACATGAAGAACATCCAAGAGCCGATCGATATGGACGCCGTGCTCCGAGAACATCGGTGGCAGCCACGCGCCGTAGTTGCTCGCCGCAAGCATCGCGTTTCCTTATTCCTGAACCGACCCGCCAGGCACCGTCGCCTGCCAGACACACACAACACGACGGTCCTGATCGAACGGCTCCTCCGGCACAACCGTCCGTTTCGCACCACGCGTCGCCTTGTCACGGCCGAGGCACCCCGCCTCCGGCCGCACTGCCTCCAATGAGAACGACTGTTCTGTCACGCCGCATCGGCCGGGGCGCCCCCGCCTCCCGCCAATCCAGGCGTGACAGGGTACTACCGGCGCGCGACGTCACCCGCGCGCGGCATATACAGCGCTCTAGGACGGATGCAGACACCTTCG
>CAYQDV010000024.1:0-25511 GCA_964416295.1 uncultured Planctomycetaceae bacterium | reverse complement strand
AGCCCCGGGGGTCGTCTCTTTCTCGTTGTGCGGTAAGAGGCGCGCGCCACGGGCCACATCAGCATTTGTCGGACAAATATCACCGGCGCCCGCCCGGGGCCGGGCCACGCCTGTGCGGGGTGAGGCCTTCCAGCCGGTGGCGGTGGCGAAGGCGGCGGCGAGTGCGCCGATCAATGCGATCGTGAAGTTGGCCGCACGGGAGCGGCGTTTCAGGCCATCGCCGAGGTTATAGACGTCTGGCGTTATTCGAGGATCGTTGCCCACAAGGGGCAACGCTACGGCGTGGCGCTTGCGTCGCCGCCCTCGGGAAAACGGCGCTACGGCTTTCGGATTGCTGACATGACTTTCTCCTTCGCTCCCACGCCAGAGAAGTCCTAACACGACTTATAATAGCACCCCTTCGGCGACGTGTCAAGCCCTTTTTAGGGACCGACGAAGGCGTTTTTTCTGTCTCGTGGTCGGCGAATCACGGGGCACTGGCAGAAACGTCAAGAAGTCAAAACGCCGGAACGTCCGCTCCCTCACGGTCGCGCCTCTGACCAGACGCGGCTCTGACCGGTCGCGGCTTGGTCTGGGCGCGAATCTGACCAGACGGGCGTCTTCTTATGTGCGCTCTACCGACAGCGACGGTGCCAGCCGGCTGCCGGCGATGCCGGGAGGGGGAATCCGGACCGGCCGCCGGCGCCCGCTTGTGCATCGCATGACGCGAGGACGCTGCACCGCGGCTTGGGGCGTGGTGTCCATGAACTGCTGGAACCAGAGTTCCAGACAGAGAATGCCCCACATCAGGCGGCTGAACTTGCCGGTTCGGGTCAACTGGCGCTCCAGTTCGGCCGTGCGGTAGAGGCCGCGGCTTCGGGCGGCGGACCCGAGGAGCGTGTCGCAGACGAAGTCGCGGATCGGTCCTTTGATCCACTCGTTGAACGGCACCGGAAAGCCCATCTTGTCGCGGCGGTTTAGCACGCGATCGGGCACGAGGCCCTGGACGGCCTCGCGGAGGACGTGCTTGCTACGGCCGCCTTCGAATCGCATGATCGGCGGCATGCCGGTGACCAGTTCGGCGATGCGGTGATCGAGCAGCGGCACGCGCGATTCCAGCCCGACGCCCATGCTCACGCGATCCTCGACGTGCAGCAGCGCGGGCAGCAGCGTCGTCATGTCGAAATGCGTCATGCGGCTGAAATAGCTGGTGGCCGCAGGTTTGCGAAAGACCTGTCTAAATCGGTCGTAGGCCCGGTCCCGGTCGCCGCGCGTCCAGGCGTCCGGCGTCAGGACCTGATCCAGTCCGTCGTCGCGCGTGACGAGCTGGAAATAGCGGCGGTCCATGTCATCGAACAGGCCCTGTTGCCAGAATCCCTGAAGCATGGGGAGATAGGTCCGCAGCATGGAGAGATGCGGCTGAATGGCCTCCCAGGTCACCACGTATCGATCGCACCGCTGCGTGCCGAAGATCGCTCCCTTGAGGCACTGCTCGAGGTAGGCGACGAGGTAGCGGGCATAGCCGCCGAACAGCTCATCGCCCCCCTGTCCGCCGAGGCAGACCTTGACCGACTCGGACGCGAGACGCGAGACGCAGTATTGCGGGAAAAGACCCGGTCCGGCCGCGGGTTCGTCCATGAGCCGGATCAATTGCGGCATCAGACGGCAGAAGTCGTCGGCTGTGGGACGGACCTCGTGATAGACCGCGCCGGCCCGCTCGGCGACGAGCCGCGCATAGGACGACTCGTCATATTCGGGGCCGGCGTCAAACGCCCCGCAGAACACGTGAAACGCGCCGGGATAGCGCGGGGCCGCCAGCGTCGTGACGACCGAGCTGTCTGTCCCGCCCGAGAGATAGGCCCCCAGCGGCACGTCGGACCGCAGTTGCAGCGTCACCGATTCCTCGAGCAGCCGCCTCAATCGGTCCCGAAAGTAGTCAAACGTATGGTGTTCGTCGATCGTCTCACCGAAGTCCCAGTAGGACCGCACGGCCGGGCGGGCGTCGTCGAACGGACGGAACATCAGATGGCAGCCCGGCTCCAGCCGGTGGACGTCGCGGAAGAGCGTCCGATCCTCCATCGTGAACTGATAGGTGAGGTACTCGGTCAGGGCGTCGGGGTTCACGCGAGGCCGGCACAGACCGCCGGCAATCAGGGCCTTGATCTCCGACGCGAATCCGAACCGCCGTCCGTCCATCGTCCAGTAGAGCGGCTTGATGCCGAGGCGATCACGGGCGAGAAACAGGCGTGCGCGGCGGGCATCCCAGATGGCGAACGCGAACATGCCGTTCAGGCGTTCGACGCAGGCCGCGCCGAGGTCCTCGTAGAGGTGAATGATGACTTCCGTATCGCTCTGCGTGCGAAAAGCGTGGGTGGGTTCCAGCTCTCGCCGCAACTCGACGTGATTGTAGATCGCGCCGTTGAAGACGATCCAGACCGTGCCGTCTTCGTTCGACATCGGCTGGGCGCCGGTGGGGATGTCGATGATCGCCAGACGGCGGTGCCCCAGCCCGACCGGCCCGTCGACCTGGATGCCCGTCCCGTCCGGACCACGGTGGGCGATCGCGTCGGTCATGGCCTCGATGGTGGCGCGATCGACCGCGCCGTCCGCCGCGCGGATCAGGCAGCCGGCGATGCCGCACATGGCTTCATCTCCGGGCGGGTCGAGCGGCGATCGTCGCGTCGAACCCGACTGCTCTCGATGCGGCGTCGCCATCGCCGGCGCAGTAGGCCGCACCAGGGGCTGTACTTGAGCGCGAGTGTGAGGTAGCCCCAGGTGGTCGGACGGCAGGCCATCTTGCTCTCGCTCCGCTTGCGATCATAGCGAAGCACATGGGCGACTTCGCCGAAGCGGGCACCCAGCATGTCGAGCTTCACCAGTTTCTCGAGCGTGCACGAGAATCCCAGATGCTTCTGTTCGATGAAGGCGTTGCCGTACAGGTCGAGGGCGTCTCGGAGAATCTCCCAGCGATAGGCTCGGTAGCCGGACGAATAGTCGCGGATGCCGCGTATGGGAAACGCGGCTTTCATGAACAGGCCGGCGCCGCGGCTGAGCAACTTGCGAACGCCGGTCAGCCCGCTCTCCCCACCGCCCGGCTGATAGCGCGAGGCGATGACCACGTCGCATCCGTCGCGAATCCGCCGGACCAGAAACGGGATGCACGCCGGATCCTGGGTGTCGTCGCAATCCATCCGCACGATGACATCGCCGGGAGCACCCTGGCGGACGCAGTATTCGACGCCGTCGCGAATGGTTTCCCCGAGACCGCGATTGATCGGGTGCGTGACCAGCTCGACCGGATAGGCCTTGCGCAGGGTGTCGGCGCGCTCGGCGGTGCGGTCGGTGCTGCCATCGTTGACAATGACGATTCTGGCCGGCAGACCGGCCATGGAGACGGCGTCGTCGATGCCCGGAATGAGCGAGGGCAGGGCGTCCTGTTCATTGTAGGCAGGAAGGAGAACAAAGAGCGTCATGGCGGTCCTCGCACGTGGCCGAGCCGCTCGGCGCACGCCGCGCGCGGAGCCGGCTCCACGTTGCGTGTTTATCGTCGATGCAGGGCGGGTTTCGCCGCGCATTTTCTGCAGCCCCGTCGGCACGCGAGCTCCATACGCTTCGAGGCGAGATCGGGCCGATGTTGGAGCGCCGCACCAATGACGGCGGCGGCGGCGCAGACGCTGAACAAATAGAGAGGAAGCCGGCCGCCAACATTGTACATGAGGTAGCCCGAGTGTACCAGAAGCGGCGGCAGCGCCATCGGCGCGATCGCCAGACAGAGGAAGACCGCACGACGCGGCAGGCCGACTGACAGTCCGCCGATCCAGACGACCGCCCAGAACAGCCGCCACACAGTGTCCGTCCAGTGGTCGCGGATCAGCGACCCGGCGTCGTGCTTCTGCCAAGGGTTCAAACAGGACCATCGCCAGAGTCGCCGGGCGAGCAGTCGGACCACCCCGGCGGGATGGTCGGCGCAGAGCCGGACCAGATCCGCCCGCACGATGGCCTCGTACTGCGGTGTGCAGGGAACCACGGCCGGATCGATCTGTCGCGCGAGCTGGAACTCCAGGTGATCACTCCACTGCTCGATGGGCCTGGCATCCGGCGGCACCTCACCTGGCGGCACGAATGCCGGATACAGCCGGTGGTTGCGATCCTGGAATCCGCCGAACTCCATCAGCCCGCAGTGCAGGGAATGCCACACCACATGTCGCGTCCCTCCAAAAACGCGGTGCGACAGCCCCACCGCCAGAATCGTCCCGAGCAGGCACGCACCCGCGCGAAGCCGGGCGCGCCGGACGACAGACGCCTGCACGAGGCCGATCGGCCAGATCAGAAGAAGAAGAAAGCCAAACGCGACGAGCGCCGATCCGCTGCGGAAAAGATTGCACACAGTGATCCCCACGACGCACGGGACAAGCAACGCCGCGGCGAGTCGACCGGGCCGCCCCACCAGAGCCATCGCCGCGAGCAGCAGCGTGGCGGCGTACACGGTAAACATGTAGACATCGCCGGAAAAAGCAACGAATCGGACGTTTCCCCCGAGCAGATAAATCATGCACAGGCCGAACGCGTGGGGACGGCTCAGCAAGACGGCGAGCGCCGCATAGAGCAGCAGGAGGAAACCGGCATCCACAACCGCCAGCAGCACCTCGTATAGGCGGAGTGGCTCCTCAGGCTGGGCGGCGTCCGGTGCGCCACGAGCGGGCGTCGCGCGCAATACCAGACCCAGCAGCAATGCCATGCCGGGATCATCGCCCAGGCGAGCTTCTCGCACTGTCCGCATGACACCCACGCCACGGGCGATCCGCCAACCCGCCGGCAGCATGTGCTTGATCCGGTAGTTTTCGTTGCGCTTGCTCGGAAGCAAAACGTGCGTCGCTGCGACCACAAGCACCAGCGCCACCGTCCAGCGGTCCGTCGACATGAACCGGATCAGTCGCATGGGGGCGCGCCTCCGGTTGCCGGCCGCAGCGGCATGACTCGATGTACGCCGGCACGGTGCCGGGCGTGCACCGTGACGATGTCCCACAGTGTCAAGGGAACGACCAGCCGGTGAAGGACGCGTGCGCCGGGCACGCGGGGCGTGCGGTGCCCCACAGAAGACGCGAGCCGTTCGACCAGATAATGAGCCGTGTACCAACCGACCTCCCGCTCGACGCGGACGATCTCCAATCCCACACGCTTCAGCAGACGCCGCAAGGCCGGCACCGTAAAGAACCACAGGTGTTCGGGGACTCGGAATAGGTGCCAGAAACGACCGCTCAAGCGGGCTGCGATCGACGCTACGTCCCCGGTGCTGAGGCTCAGCACGCCCTCCGGCTGAAGCCGGTCGGCCAGCTCCAAGAGGGCCTCGTCGGGATGCGGCAGATGTTCGAGCGTATCCCACATCGTGATCAGGTCGAACGGGCCTCCCAGCTGCCGGAGGTGAGGCGTATCAAGCGGCCCGGTCCGGATGTCTTGGCCGAGGCGCTCCCGGCCATATCGCGCGGCGAAACCGGAGACGTCCAATCCGCGACTCCGCAGGCCCGCCCGGCCGGCCTCGCGCAAGAAGAACCCCGGCCCGCAGCCGACGTCGAGCAGCGTGTTCGCTGCGGGAGCCAGCCGTCTCAGTCGATGCAGCCGCCTGCGGTGCGTCCAGACCGTGGCCGCCGCAGCCACAAAGTAGTCATCATAGCCCGCCGGCGTCTCCGGATCTGTGAAATAGGATTCGCCGTATAGATCACTCGGGACCACCGCCGGGCCGACGGTCCATGCCAGCAAGCAACGGGAGCATTGCCGGATCCCGTAAGGGCCGATCCGCAGGATCGTGCGTCCCTTCTGCCGGCCGCAGGCAAGGCATGAGCCGGCTCGCATCTCAGGAGACTGCCGTACTTGCACAATCGGGTGACCCCGCTCGGGTGGCTGGCAGATTCGGCCGGCGCGGGGCCGGAGTTTGTCGGCGTCGGCGGGGAACCCGTCGGGACGTGGATGCCAGCGTATCCGCCTTGTCCGGGAACCCCTCTGCCTCAGCCACCAGATAGGCGGGGCGATGTTTCACTTCCTCGTAGGTGCGCGCCACATATTGTCCCATGAGCCACATCGCCATCAGGTGAAAGCCGCCCATGCCCAGCACGACAGTAATGAGAGAGGCCCAGCCGCTGACCTCGCGGAAACCCGGCCAGCGCAGCAGATGACCGAGCACCACGACGATCAGACACATCCCGGACAGCAGCGAGAAGCACAGCCCTGAGATGCCCATGTACCGCAACGGTCGGACCGAAAAGGACAATACGCCATCGGTCATCAGGCGAAACAGGTTTACAATAGTATATTTTGGACGTCCCGCGCGACGACGGCCCTCGTCGTAAGGGGCGACCGCCTGACGGAAGCCGATCCACCGAGCCAGTCCACGGTTGAAGCGCCCGTGCTCCCGCAACACGCGCATCGCCCGAACCGCCCGGCGGTCATAGAGTCGGAAATCCGCCGAATGCGGGATGATGTCGACGTCGCAGAGCCGCCGGAGCACAGCATAACCGAGCCGCCGGCAGCAACGTCGCCACACGCCGGGGGTGCCGACCGAACGCCGCACGCCGTGGACCACATCGGCGCCCGCCTCCCACGCGCGTACCATCGCCGGCAGCGCCTCCGGCGGATGTTGCAGGTCCGCGTCCATCGTCACGACCACGCGGCCTTCGGCGTGATCCAGGCCGGCGAGGATCGCGTTCTGATGTCCGAACGTCCGCGACAGATGCAGAAGCTTCACCCGGGCATCACGGACGCCGACGGTTCGCACGCACTCGCACGTCCGATCCCGGCTGCCGTCACTGACAAAGATGATCTCGAAGCGGTCGGTCAGGTCCGCCAGCGTCCGCAGCAACCGCTGCGCGAGCGGCTCGATGTTGGCTTCCTCATCCAAGGCCGGAATCACCACGCTGAGGAACGGCGCTGCACCCGGGCGTCATCCGGCGATACGGGAGTTGCGGAGTGTGCGGAGGTTAGTCATGTCCATGGCCGCCTCGCAGGAGATACAGAATTCCTCGTCTCACACTTTCTTTGGCTCTATCGGTCGGTCCGGGTGGTTTCGGCCGGACAATCCACATGGGTGTCACCGCCGGCGGCCCCTCGGGCCATTCGCGTGCCTGTGGCTCGCCGCATTCGGTACGCCACCACCCGCGAGAGTCGCACGGCTTCCCGCTTGCCGACGTGGCTGCCGTCATATGTAGCGTAGTCCGTCCGATCGATCGGAATCCACACCCCCCCGGCACGCTCGAACGCCGCCACGAACCCGGCCTCGTCGAACCCGCTGCACTGCTGTTCGATCTCCAGAACGGCCGCGGCGATGGGCGGCCGGAAGCCGAACACGCGGATCCCGACGTTGCGCCAGCGTTCGACGTGGCGCACGAAGGCGCCGACGATCCGGTTGCTGACCCGATTGTGCGCATATGCCGCACGACGGCGCTTCAGGTACGTCGCCGGTCTCGCGCCGCGATCCACAGCCAGCCACCCGTCGGCCCGGTAGTCCTGATCCGGAGCCACCGCCGCGCAGCGCACCGCCCCGACCCCCGCGAAACGGCTGGAGACCTCATCGACCGGCATCGGCCGCAGGAATCGCAGCGATTCGTGCGTGTATAGACCCAGCAATGATTGATACGGCAACCACCGGCGGCGGTATTCGTATTCATTGCTCCGCACCGCCTTCGGTGTCAACGAATACGGCGTAATGCCCAGTAGGATCACCTTCCGTGGGCTGTCCGGATCCAGCACCGCTTCGATCGCCGCCAGATAGTCCTCCGAATAGCCGACCGAATCGAAGCCGAAGTTCAGAACGCGCCAGTCGCCCATGACCGCTTCCATCGCCTCCGGCGCGATGCCGCGGCAGGTGCGTGAATCGCCCGCGACCACGCAGTCGGCGCAGTGACGCCAAGTGAGCTTCGTCGCCCAGAACAGATCGCGCTGCAGACCCTCGGCGTCTTTCGGGCCACGTCGCACGGCCGTCACCGCCACGAGCGCTGCGGCGAAACAGAGCGTGATTCCAATCCGATAGCGAAGGATATGTTTCATGGGCGCCTCAAAACTGGAAATAAATAAACGCGTTTCCCGGGCCGCGGAGGAAGATGCACGCCCAGATCAGCACGGCGAGCACGGCGGGTTGAAGCAGCGGCCGCAGGTTCCACTCGGGCCACCGCACCGAATCGAGTCCGAAGTATAGATAGAGGTGGTACAGCCCCATGGCCGCCACCGGCAGCAGGTCCCGCCAGTGGATCAACTCGCGGATCGGCCCCGGGTCGAGGCGGCCGACGTTGAACATCAGCGCCAGGACGGACCACGCCTGTCCGAAGGATTCTGCCCGAAAGAACACCCATGCGACGACGACCAGCACGAACACAAGCGCCGTGGCGAGGTGGCGTCCGCCGGGCAGACAGGCCAGCCGCCGAGGCCAGTCGGTCAGGCGTTCGATCGACAGATACAGCGCGTGCAGCGCGCCCCAGCCGACGAAGGTCCAGGCGGCCCCGTGCCACAGTCCGGAGATGACCATCGTAAGCCACATGTTGACATGGGCCGATCGCGAGCCGCGGCGCGACCCGCCCAGGGGAATATAGACATAATCGCGAAACCAGGTGGACAGCGAAATATGCCAGCGGCCCCAGAAGTCCCGGAAGCTCGAAGCGATGTAGGGATGGTTGAAGTTGAGCGGGAAATCGTAGCCCATCCAGCGGGCCAGCCCCCGGGCAATGTCGCTGTAGCCGCTGAAATCTCCGTAGATCTGCAGGGCAAACATCGTCATGATGACCCACCAATACAGACCGGAATCGACAACGGTGGTCGCGCCGAAGGCCGCCCCGACGACCGGGGCCAGGGTGTCGGCGATGACGACCTTCTTGAAATAACCGTGGACGATCAGCCTAAGCCCCTCCCAGCGGTCGCGCTCGGTCGGATGCGGGGTCTCCGCCAGTTGGGGGAGCAGGTGCGCGGCACGGACGATCGGCCCGGCCACAAGCTGCGGAAACATCGCGAGATAGGCAAAGAAATGCAGGATGTTGCGTGTCGGCTCCAGCCGTTCGCGATAGACGTCGATCGTGTAGCTCATCGACTGGAACGTGTAGAAGCTGATACCGATCGGAAGGATCAGACCGGCCCGGGGGAAGCGCAGGTCGATGCCCAGCAGCGGCAGCAGGCCGTTGGCGTTGTCGATGAGAAAGTCGAGGTACTTGAACGTCGCGAGCGTGCCGAGGTTGCCCGCGATGGAGACGGCCAGCCACGCCCGCCGATGCCGCGGGCACCGGGCCATCGCCAGACCTGCAGTGTAATCGATCAGGCCGCTTCCGATGAGCAGGAAGAGAAACCGCCAGTCCCACCAGCCATAAAAGAACAACGAGGCGGCCACCAGGCCTGCCCACCGGCGATTGTTGCGCGACCGCACCAGCGGCCAGATCGCGAGGACCACGGCAAAGAAGACCAGGAACTCGATCGAGTTGAACAGCATGGGACCGCGCAGCCCTCGAGCCCGCGGCGGCGAGACCACCGGCCCTCAGAGGGTGCATCGGCAGTTTGCACGTCCGGGGTACAGACCGCCGCCCGATCCGGCTCCGGCCAGTGCTCAGGATGTCGCGATTATGGAATTCGGCGAGACGATGACACGGGAACGGCGCCTGCCGGCGTCAGCGGTCACCCCCCGATTCGACATAGCTGCGGAAATCGGCCATGAGTTGTCGAGTGAGCGGTCCGGGGTGCCCGTCGTCAACGGGACGTTTGTCTATCTCGGTGACCGGGCAGATTTCGGCGCCGGTGCCGGCGATGAACATTTCGTCGGCGAAGTAGAGATCCTGTCGCGTGAGGGTGGTCTCTTCGGCGGGAATGCCCCGCTTGCGGGCCAGGCGGAGGATGATGCCGCGCGTGATGCCTTCGAGAATACCACAGTGAGGCGCCGGGGTCTGGAGCCGGCCGTCGCGGACGATGAAGATGTTGTCGCCCGTGCACTCTGCAACGAAGCCCTCGTGGTTAAGCATGACGGCTTCGAGGCACCCTGCGTCAAGAGCTTCAAGCTTCGCGAGGATGTTGTTCAGGTAGTTCAGGCTCTTGATGCGCGGGGACATGGCGTTCGGGTGGTTGCGTGTCGTGGCGGCGGTGATGATCTTCATGCCCGACGTGTACATCGCCGGGTCGTACATCTGAATGCGGTCGGTGATGATGAAGACGGTCGGACCGACGGTGCGAAAGGGATGGATCCCAAGGGTCCCCACGCCGCGAAGGGCGCAGAGACGAATATAGCCGTCCCCGATACCGTTGGTGCGCTGGGTCGACTCCATAGCGCTGACGACTTCTTCGGTGGTCCAGGGGATCTCGAGGCGGATGGCCTTGAGGCTCCGCTCGAATCGGCGCATATGGGCGGCGCACGCAAAGATGCGCTTGTTATAGATGCGAATTCCCTCGAAGACGCCATCGCCGTAGAGCAGGCCGTGGCTGAAGACGTTGACGTTGGCCTCAGCGGTCGGAACGAGCTTGCCATCGAGCCAGATTTTCAGGTTGGGGTCCGGAGTGAATTCCTCGGCCATACGTATCCTCCAATGAAGCTGTCAAAACGCGGGCCGCCCCGGCGAGGCGCCGGGGAGCGACATCGACCCAGCGTGGTGTCGCAGCGGCCGAGCGGTTGCCGTGTCGGAGCGAGTCTGAAACTCGGCCGCGTGGTCTGTCGAAGCCGTAACCCGCCGAAGAGCGGTTCGGCTTACCGTGGTGGTCCATTCCCCACAGACTGCGTGCTGTTATTGTACCCGACCGTCGACAAGATGCACGACCTCGTCAGCCCGATGTGCGAGTTCGCGGTCGTGCGTGACCATCAGAATGGTCTGGCCGGATTCGTTTAACTCCTGTAGCAGCCGAAGGATATCCTCGCCGGCACGGCCGTCCAAGTTGCCTGTCGGCTCGTCGGCGAAGAGGACGGCGGGCCGGTTCATGAGGGCACGGGCAATGGCAACGCGCTGGCGTTCGCCGCCGGACAACTCGTTGGGGCGATGACGGAGACGGCCGGCCAACCCGACCCGATCGAGCAGCTCGAGCGCCCGCTGATAGCCGGCGGCCCGGTTCGAAAGCCATTGGCCGACGGAGTCTCCGATCATCTGCGGCAGGAGGACGTTCTCGAGAACGTCGAACTCCGGAAGGAGGTGGTAGAACTGAAACACGAACCCGAACGCTCTGTTTCGGAGGTGGTTCCGCAGGTGTTGGAGGCGGCGGGTGTCGGACTGCGGACCGCGCGCCGCGGTCGCGTCAGAGGAGGCTGCGCCGGGATGCGGAGCGTCGCGGCCCTGCGGAATGCGGCGAACGCCCTCGGCCTCGAACAGCGGGGCGCCATCAAAGAAGACCTGTCCTCGCTGGGGCACGTCGAGTCCGCTGAGGATGTGCAGAAGGGTGCTCTTTCCGCTGCCGCTGGCGCCCATGATGGACAGGAAGCGGCCGCGCGGGATTCCGAGCGTGACGCCGCGCAGGACCGTGAGGACGGTCCGCCCGAGGCAGAAGCTCTTGTGGATTTGTTCACAGTTTACGAGCAGGTCGGGCATGAAATACTCTCGATCGGGTTTCGAGACCGAGGAAGCGCACGCGTGTGTTGTGTCCGATCGATCATCCTTGATTCCCATATGCCGATTCACTCGTACCTCAACGATTCGACGGGCCAGGTCCTTCCGGCTCGCATGGCCGGGAAGGCGGCGCCCGCGACGGAGGCCAGGATGGCGAGGAAACTGATCCAAATGACTTCCGACCACTTCCAGATGTCGGGAATCTTGTCGAACGAATAGGTCTCGGGGCTCCAGACGCGCCAACCGGGATTGAGCCGGGCGAGCCAGTCCTGGATTTCATTGATGTGCTCGACGAATTCGGTTCCGAGGATGGACCCGAACACGCACCCGACCAGCCCAATCGCGGCGCCGTAGGCGAGGAAGACGGCGGTGACGCCTTCGGAACCGGCGCCGACGCTTTTGATTATTCCGATGTCGCGTGTCTTTTCCTGGACGATCATATAGAAAATACACAGGATGAGAAAGACTGCAACGATGCTGATGACGCCGAACATGATCAGAACGAGGAACTTTTCCTTCTCGATGGCGGAGATGTAGCTCTTCTGCATCTCCTCCCAGGTGTCCGTCTCGACGTGGGACATCATCCTTCGTTCGGTGTCATCGATAACCGGAGCCTCGGTCAGACGGAACGCCTCCCACGCGGTGGTGATGCGGGCCTTGACTTTGAGGAGGTCTGCGCGTCGGACGTCAAAGCGGCTCTGAACCTTGATCTGTATCTGGCTGCAGCGGGCGCCGGTTGTGCCGAGGGTCCGCCCACTATCGTCGACGCGTTCCTGCGGCCCCATCGAGAGGAGTCGCTGAAGTTCGTCGAAATCGATGTAGACATTCATAGAATCGATCTCGTGAATGCCGGTTCGGGAGTCGTCGACGTAGCGGAACGACGGCTTGGGCGGTGGCTCGGGGCTGACACCGCCGCTGCGTGTCAGCGGCAGCATGGTGAGGATGCACTGCACGCCGCGGGGGTAGTCGGGGCTGCGTCGGTACTCGCCCGATGGCATGCGGTGGGCGATGATGTCGCGGCCGATGATCACGCCGGGAAATGATTGTCCCTCGTATCCGGGCTTGGGATTCACTCCGACGCCCGGCTCGAAGCGACCCGGGCCGGGAAAACTGTAGCGCGGCTCGCGCAGATACCGTTTCTCGTGCTCGGCACGCCGGGCCGGATCCAGCGAAGCGACGTAGGATCTGTAGTGCGCTTCGAGTTCGGGAGGAAGGGTCGCGATACGCTGGTCGTCGAAGCCCCAGACCGGCTGTGCCTGCGGTTTGAGCGTCGTGCCGCCGTAGCGCTTCCGGTAGAAGAGATTCTGACCGAACTCGTTGACCCGGGTGTATTCGTCTAGGCGGATGCCCCAGATGCGAACGGCCTTGGTCTTCCGCGTCTCGGGGAACTGGAGGAGGCCATAGGTGTATAGAAGCGGCGTGGCCTGAACGACGAGGGGTTCGCCGGTGCTTTCATCGCGCAGCTCTGAAATCTTGTCGATGAACCGCTGGTAATACGGAAATCCCTGCAGGTCTCCGTCCATGACGAGGTCGCCGAGCAGCCCGTGGGCGCGGTTTCGGATGCTGTCGACGAACCCGCCCATGACGCTGATGACGATGATCATCATGGCCACGCAGAGAGTGACCGCGCCGACGGAGAAGAAGGCGATTCGCTTGCGCTGGAGAAGCCGGGAGGCCAAGAACGCGATATAGTAGCGGGGCCAGGCAAGGAACGGGCTGATTCGCCAGGCAAGCCACCAGATGAAGATCGCGACCCCCGCCAGCATCAGCCAGCAGGCCGCATTGAAGAGCGACCACTCGGGCCGTGCCCAGTTGTCCGGGCTGATGCCGAGCCAGACCGCCGGTGAGGCGAGGCGGAAGAGGCCGGACGGAGCGCCGTCGGTGTGGACAAAGCCGGCATCGCTGGTCAGCGGCAGCCAAGTCACGAGGGCGTAGACGGCAACGATCGCGGCCACGAGGCGCAGCCCGAGAAAGGCGTGTCGGAGGGCGGTGGACCGCAGCAGCGATGTCACGGCGGGCCACTGGAGCAACAGGAGCCAGGCGAAAAGCAGGGGACCGAGCAGCAGTCGGCTGTGGTCAAGCCCGTCGGCCGACACCTCGCCGGGCTGAAAGAACCACGGCAGGCCCGTGAGTTTTTTGGCCACAAGGGGACGCCGCGCGGCGACGAATCGGAACGGAGCGTCGTCATCCTTGAGGATGTCGATCAGGACTTCCCAGTCTGGGCCGACCGCCTTCTGCAGGCGGCGGAGGTCGGCGAGCATGGCGCGCCGCCGGTCTTGAACGTCGCCTCGCATTTCGCCGAGCGTCTGATCTCGTGTGAGACCGTAAACGAAGACGTCGCGGCCCCGGAGGGGAATGCCGATCAGGCGGAGGCCGAGGGCCGCGTTGAGGCAGGTAAGGGTGGTCCACGAGACGGCCAGCACCCATAGTAGGCCGACGACGAACGACACATTTCTGGAGGCGGCGGCCGTCTGCCAGCGGCCGAGGGCACACAACGACCGACCGACGAGCCGGACGAGCCACAGGATCATGTGGACCGCCATGGCGACGGGCGCCAGCAGCAGAACCGGTACGGCGAACAGGATGATCTGGCTGCGGGACAAGGCGATGGGGCGTCTGGCAATCCGTGACAGTGACGCCTCGACGACGAGGTAGTAGGCGGCGCCGAGCAGGTTGCCCGCGGCGAGGACGAGGGCGTAGGCCGGGAGGCTCACGGGGGCGAGGAGGACGAACAGGATGGTTCGAGCGGTCGGCCGCACACCCTACCCCTGCTGTTGCGGACGTTGGAGGGGAAACAGGATGACGTCGCGGATGCTCGGCGAATTCGTCAGGACCATGATGAGTCGATCGATGCCGACGCCCAGTCCGCCGGCGGGGGGCATGCCGTATTCGAGTGCCGTAATGAAGTCCTCGTCCATGACGCGCATGGTCTCGTCGCCTTCACCCTGGAGCTGGGCGCCGAGCGTGTCCCGTTGAACGGCCGGGTCGTTGAGTTCGGTGTAGGCATTGCCCAGTTCCATCCCCGCCACGAATGCCTCGAAGCGAAGCGCAATCGTGGGGTCGTCCGGTTTACGTCGAGTGAGGGGGCAGATCGCCGCGGGATACTCGGTGACAAAGGTCGGCTGAATCAGTCGGTCCTCGACGGTCTTTTCGAACAACTTGTTGGCGAGGACCGCGGGATCGGCGTCCGGCAGCTCGATGCCAGATTCGGCGGCGCGCCGGCGCACGGCGCCGGCGTCTCTCCAATCCACGCCGGCATGTTCGCGGAGGAGCTCGGTGTAAGTGCGGCGGGGCCAGGGCGGCGTGAGGTCCAGATCATGGTCTCGAAAACGGCGTCGGAAGCCTCCCCCAAGGGCATCCACGCAGCGTGCGGTGAGGCCCTCGACGACGTTCATCATATCCGTGAGGTCGCCGTAGGCCTGATAGCACTCCATCATGGTGAATTCGGGGTTGTGCTGGGTGCTAATGCCCTCGTTTCGGAAGTTTCGATTGATCTCGAACACGCGCTCCATCCCCCCGACCAGCAATCGCTTCAGATAAAGCTCCGGTGAAATCCTCAGGAAGAGGTCCATGTCGAGCGTGTGGTGGTGGGTGGTGAAGGGCCGGGCGGCCGCTCCGCCGTAGATGGGCTGGAGCATGGGCGTCTCGACTTCGAGGAAGCCCTCGCCGGCGAGATACCGCCGGATGCACTCAATGACGGTCGAGCGGGCACGAAAGGTCCGCATGACGTCAGGGCTGGAGAAGAGGTCCACATAGCGCTGGCGGTAGCGGGCATCGACGTCCTGGAGGCCGTGCCACTTCTCCGGCGGAGGCCGCAGGCTCTTGCAGAGCATCGTCAGCCCGCTCGCCCAGAGGGTGATTTCGTTGGTTTTGGTCCGGCCGAGGGCGCCGTCCGCGCCGAGGATGTCGCCGAGGTCGAGCAGCTTGAGCAAGGCCCAGCCATCGTCGCCCACGCGGGACTTGGAGACGCCGAGCTGAATGTCGCCCGTCCAATCTCGAAGGGTGAGAAAGGCCAGCTTGCCCATGACACGGCGGAGGACCACGCGGCCGGCGAGGCGAGACCGGGCAGAATCGTCAGTCTGGCCGGCCTCGATGGATAGCGATTCAGCGGTCCGGCGGGCGTCAGCATTGGCCTGTGTACCCTCAAACCGAATCCCGTAGGGGGCTTGGCCGAGGGCAGCAAGGTCTGGCAGCTTCTTCGCCCGGTCCTGATAGTACTGGTCCGTCATACGGGGGTTTTGGCCTTTCGGGCAATCCTCTCATGCCTCGGCGCGAAGGGCGTCGGATGCAGTCCCTATTGGGAAGGACGACGGTCCAGGACCGGCGCCACACGCTGAGGGGCATGTTATTCGGGTCTGGAGCGGGTATCAACGGGGTTTGCGGGTCTGATTCGGTCCGAAAACGGTATCGTGAGCGGGCGGAAAGTCGTAAAATGTTGAATTCCGGGAAAAACGTGGGAATAGATCGCCGCCGAAAGTAGTTATATCTATGAACGCGCTCAAGGAAGCCCGTGAATCCGAGCCGGGAGAGGCGATGCCGTCGGAGGCCTCGAAGCAGTTTGAGGAGATGGTTCTGAGCCATCTGGGGATGTTGTACCCGATGGCCCGGAAGCTGTGTGCGAACGCCCACGATGCGGAAGACCTGGTTCAGGAGACGGTGTTGCGGGCCCAGCGGTCTTTCGGGAATTTTGATTGCCGGGAGTATGGGGCACGGCCGTGGTTGCTGAAGATCATGCGAAACGCGTTTTCCGCGGATCGACGCCACCAGCGGAAGGGGCCGTCGCTCCTGAGCGACATGAGTTTCGACCAGTTCGCGGCCGAGATAGAGAAGGAAGAGTTTCCGCTGCTGGAGAACCACGAGATCGACTGGGAAGACTTCGACGAGGAATTGAAGGCCGCCGTGGAGTCGCTCGCGCCAGACTACCGGATCGTGGTGCTGATGTGGTCGTTCGGCGGGCTCACCTACAAACAGATGGCAGACGTGCTCGACTGTGCGCCGGGCACGGTGATGAGTCGGCTGTACCGGGCGAGGCAGCTATTGGCCGAGTCGCTGGCGAACTATGTCCGCGAGCAGGGAATCCGACCAAGGTTTGACCTGACATGACAGCTTGCAGGAAATATCGGAGATACTTGTACGCGTTTGCGGACGGTCAGTTGGACGTTCAGATCAACTGCGAGTTGCTGGACCATCTGAAGATGTGCCCGGCCTGCACGCGGATCGTCGATGAGCATCAGGCACTTCGACTCGCTCTGCGACGCACGGTGGAGGCCGTGCCGGTGCCCGCGGGATTGGAGGCTCGCATCCGTCGGTCCATACGCCGCGAGCGCCGGGGGCGTGGTGCGCGGCGTTGGCGTTCGCTTATCCCGATAGCGCTCGCGACCGCGGCGTGCGCCGCGCTGACACTGAACATGGTCTGGCCCGTCGGCGAGGCGGAGTCGCCGGGTGGCCCAAATGTCCTTAACGGATGGGTCATGCGGGGCGACGACGCAGCGAAACTGGTGGCGGAGAAGCATCAAATGTGCTGCCACCACTGGGACCATCACCAAGCGAAAGGACTTTCGAGGGACGTGGCGACTCTGGCCGAGGAGATTTCCGGCCACTACAAGAGCGGCTTGGTGCGGGCATTGGCTCCGAATCTGAGCCACTTCAATTTCCGTGTGGAGTCGGCCAACTATTGCGGCGTCGAGACGGACCCGACGCGAACCGGTGGCCACATCATCTACATCTGTGAAGAGACGTCGCATCGGTTTTCGTTCTTCAGTGTTCCGCGATTTGCTGCCATCGAGCAATGCGGCCAAAAGACGCCCGGCGGCTGGTTCGAGAATTCGGTGCAGTTGTCCGATGGAAGCGATCTCCACCTCTTGTCATGGTCGCAGGATAACACGACCTACATCTGTTGCAGCGCGACCGACTGCGCCAAAATGAAGACCATGGTCAAGGACATCCGCACGGCGATGAGCCGGCCGGAGGCACGCGACTTGGTTGCGGCGATCTGGCCCGGCCGATAGAGACGGCCTTGCTCTTCCGCCGGCATCGGCACGATTGTTGAGTCTGGCTGCGGTTCCAGCCTATCCGACGATGCACCGGTAGCATGGGGCCTCGTGGTGGCGCGTCCGGACCGGTGATGGGGTGCCCACACCGATCACGCCCCCCCGATTCAGCCGGCGATTTGGGGTGCGTATTCGCGCAGGTTCCTCCGGTAGTGCGCGAGGCTGTCGGCAAGCCCACCCCGACGATTGCGAGCCAGCCACAAATCGCGGTGCCACTGAATGATCCGGGACATGTCGCCCGCGAGCCATCGCCAGTCGTCGCGGGCGCGCCGGCCGTGTCGTCGCGTGACGACGGCCGCTGCGCGGCGGCTGGCATGTCGGAGAACGGCCAGCGTGGCCAGCAGTTCGGCCCGGACCAGCGGACCGTCGTCACCGCCGAAACGGGCAACCGGCACGCGGGCCTCGATCTCGTCTATTCGCCGAAGCATCGGGACGGCCCGAGAGAGGGCCAAGCCTTCGACGCTCGATACGTCGGTGAGGGGCGCCTGCATGCAGGCGAACAGAATGGTGCGATTGTTCAACGAGACGCCGGAGGCCTCGTGGACGTTGCCGACGTCGAACCAGAGGCTTCCGGCGGAGCCGGTGGGGTCGGCGAAGGCGTGGCGGCTGACTTCGCGGGGCACGTCGATGGCCTCGTTCGTGCGGGCGCACCAAGCGGTGGCGGCGCCGTAGAGGAAGCCGACGTAACTTGCCGGCAGGTACTGCCGGTGCCCGAAATCGCCCCAATCCGCGATCAGAAAACCCGCGGCGCCGTAGCGACCACCGGCACGGGCGGCGTTTCTGATGTTGGCGAGGCAGTTGTGCGTACGGCCGGCAAAGCTGCACCAACTCGACGTGCCGGGGCAAACATAGAAGGTCAGTCCGCTCGCGGCCAAGGGAGCGCATCGCCGCCCGAAAGGAAAACCGGCTTCGTAACCCCACACCAGCGGAATCGTCTCCGCGGGGATCCGCGGAATGAGTTCGGGGTGGTCATAGATGAGGTCACTCCAGAACATCGCCCGTCGGCCGTGTCGGCGCACTTCGCGGGTGAGCTTTGCCAGGAACTGAAAGTAGACAGAGCCGACACCACGTCGCAGGCAGGCAGGGCGACTGCGGCCCTGACCCAGTTCCCAGGTTTCGTCGCAGCCGATGTTGAACAGGCGGCTTCTGAAATGCGGCAGCAACTGATCGTACAGATCCGCGATCAGCCGGAATGAGCCGGGGTCCAGCGGGTTGAGCGTGGCCGGTTGCGTGCGCGTCTCGCCCCAGGGCGTTTTCCACGGCCCGGTCGTTTCGGCGAGCCGCGTGTAAGGGGCGTGACGAAGCCAGCGTTCCATGTGGCCGAACGAATTCTGGTTGGGCACAAGCTCGACGCACCGTTCCCGACAGTAGCGGTCCAACTCGCGGACTTGCGGCGCGGTCAGGGGTGACGCACCGCGCCAGACACTCTGATGTCGCGTGTAGGCGAACGTGTGCTCCGTGTAGAGCTGAAGCTGGTTGATCTTCCAGCCGGCCAGACGATCGATCAGGCGCTTCAGGGTCTTGATCGTCGGGACTTTGTCTCGACTGATGTCTAGCATGACGCCGCGGGCGGAAAAGTCCGGACGGTCATGGATATCCATCGCCCGGATCGATCGACAGCCCGCCGCGAGCAACTGGCCGAGGGTGACGACGGCGTAGTGGAGTCCGATGGGGGTCCGCGCCCGCAGGCGGATGCCCTCGGGACGAATCCGCAGAGCGTATGCCTGATCATCGCCCGTACCGTCCACCTGTTCGATGACGATGGCGGCTCCCTGTGGCGAGGACGCGGGGGACCGGATCGGCCAACTGGCGTTGAGATGCGCCCGTGCGAGCGATTGCAACCGTCTTGCGGCGGCGACGGGCCGCTCGTTCGGTCCGACGGGCACGATCCGGCAGTCGGAAGAGAGGCGAAACACGCCGGGGGTGTGGCGGGCACGGCGGGGTCGCGGCAGCAGATGATCGATTGTCGCCGCAGCCGATGACAACGCCGGTGATCCTTGTCCGCTGCCCGGTTTGGGCCTCAAGGGCTGCTGCCGGATTCGTTCGCGGCCTCGCCGGCCACCGCGGTATCCATCGCTGCCGGGACGTAGCAGCCGATCCGGGCAGCGATCGCGTTACGCAGGGGGTCTTGGCGCGTTTCGAGCAGCGCAAACTCGCCATTCGTCGCGGTGAACAGCTCTTCGATCAGCCGCAAGTCCTGTGGCGGATGCATCAGTTGTCCGTTGCGCACATGAAACGTGGTCTCCGCGCCGCGAGAGATAAGTTGAACACGGACCTCATATCCATCGTCCAGGGATCGGTGAGTCAGGGTCAGACGGGGCCCCATGTGGGCGGTGAAGTCGGTGACCGAACGTCCGCGTGCCCGGCGGGCCTCGGCGGCGGCCTTATAGAAGGCATCGATGACGGCGGCCTGGGTGGCGGCGGCGCGACCGTCGACGTCGGAGCTCGACCGGTCGTGGGGTGCGTCGCCGGATATGACGAAAGACAGCCGTCGAGGGATTCGGCGTTCCGCATCCTCCGCAAGCTCGGAGTTGGCGGCGGCCGAACCATTCCGCGAGCGGTCGATCCTGACGACCGGCGCGAGCGGTCGGGACCTGGCGGCGTCGGCGTCGGGATTGCCGCAGCCGGCGATGAGGCCTCCTCCACAGACGCACAGCAGGACCGGCCGAATCGCGAAACCCAAACGTATCACGCCCTCTGTATTCATGAATCGCATCGAAGGATCTCCATCGCACGGGAAAGGAGGGGCATCAGCCAAAGAAAACGATCGGCGAGGCGCGACTATAGGCCGACGGCGGTCCGGACGTCAAGGCCGGGAGCAACGCCGCAGAATCCTCCCGCCAGCGCCCGAACAACGGGTACCCCTCACGAAAGTACGTCGAACGAAGCCGGCGAGTCGTGGGTTTGACCGGCGTGGGTGCGTGCCGCTTCGCCGGGGATCACGTCGGTCCTGCGGCTTCCGACAAACTGGCCATAGAACGTGAGCATGGCGACATAGACGTAGCCGACCATGAAGAGCGTCATGAAGAAAAGGCCGACCCAGACGCGGAGGTAGACGGTGTAGGCCACGCAGCAGATGAGGTACAGGGCCATGGCGAGTTCGCACCAGGCCTGTATGCGTTTGGGATCGAGGCGGCTGTGGGTGGCATGCTGTTGCCATTGTCGGTCGTCGTTTCCGGCGATGCCGAACTTGGGCGTTCGGACAAACTCGGAGGATTTTCCGAGGAACCCCTCGAAGGCGGCGCGGGCGTTGTTCAGGGCAATTCCGACCCCGAGGCTCATGAGGAACGGCAGGTATTTCAGGCTGTCCGCCCACGTGCGGAACAACTCCCGTTGGCAGGCTACGTAGAATGTGCCGGCCGAACACGTCGCGAGGAGGAAAAGAGATCCGTCGAACAAAAACCGGGCCAGTGGGTTGTCCTGAAAGGCATTGACTTTGAAGTAGAGAACCGGGAGCAGCAGCAGGGTCAGGATAAGGATGAGGAAGTAGCTGACCCAGCTCGTCAGGTGAAAGAAGGCCTCGAGCTTGATTCGCCAAGGGAGCCTCGAACGGAGGATGCCGGGCAGGAGCTTGCGGCAGGTCTGCGCACCGCCCTTGGCCCAGCGGTGCTGCTGGCTCTTGAAGGCGTTCATCTCCGGCGGCAGCTCGGCAGGGCTGGTCACCTCCGGCAGAAACACGAATCGCCAGCCCTTCATCTGGGCGCGGTAGGACAGGTCCAGGTCTTCGGTCAGCGTGTCATGATGCCAGCCGCCCGCGTCGTCGATGCACGTCCGTCGCCAGGCTCCGGCGGTTCCGTTGAAGCTCATGAAACGGCCGGAGCGATTTCGGGCGGCGTGCTCGATGACGAAGTGGCCGTCCAGCAGAATCGCCTGGCTCTTGGTGAGCAGAGATTGATCGCGGTTGATGTGCTCCCATCGGGCCTGAACCATCCCGACGCCCGGATCGACGAAGTGGTCGATGATGCGTTTGAGGATGTCTGGCGGCGGAACAAAGTCGGCGTCAAAGATGACGACGAACTCTCCGCGGGAGGTCTTGAGGCCTGCGGCGAGCGCTCCGGCCTTGTAGCCCGTCCGGTTGTTGCGGTGGAAATAACGGACGTCGTGCCCGTCGGCGCGCATCCGTTCGCAGGCGTCGCGGGCGATCGCGGCGCTCTCGTCGGTCGAGTCGTCGAGGACCTGGATCTCGACCTTGTCGCGCGGGTACCGGATCTGGCAGGTGGCCTCAATGATGCGTCGGGCAACCGACTGCTCGTTGTACATAGGCAACTGGATGGTGACGCGGGGCCGATGCAGAAAGCACCCGATCTTTCGCGGAATGTTGCGGCGGTACTTGTAGTAAAGGTAGACGAGCGAATATCGATGGAGCCCATATGTCGCGAGAAGAGCGCACACGAGGATGTGAAAGCCGAGGAGCAAGTATTGCCAACTGACGTTTCCCATGGCCGAATCCGCAGTTCCGGGCGCCGCCGCGCTCCAAAACGCACGACGGTGCCGACGTTGCAACAGTCCGGACGGGGCCGGAACCCCATCCTCACGCAACCCGCGGGTAATCCGTTACTCATGGGGTGCAGTCCCGGTCGAGCCGACAAACCGACCAATCCGGATCGATTCTACGGCCGCTCAGCGAGCGCTGTCAAACGGACAGTCAATTCGAGGGTCCGGAGGACGCGGTCCCGCCAAGCAGACGTCCCCACGGCGGAAGTTCGGGGGCGAGGCTGCTATTCCTGCCCGGTTCCGTGTACGATGGCATGGCCCTTATGGGCCGTGGGCGCGCGTTTTCGGTGAGAGGGCCTCGCGGGATGGCGGTACCGAGGTGGGCGGGAGCGTGCGCCTTGCGGGTCCGCCGAAACCCGTCCCGAATGGAAACGACCTGGCCGCTGTCACCCGAATGAGGGATCGGACCCGATGCCAACCGAACGACTGCAAAAGATCCTCGCCGGCGCGGGGTTTGGGTCGCGCCGGGCGTGCGAGGACCTGATTCTCGACGGTCGGGTCGAGGTGAATGGTCGGGTCGTGAATCGGCTGCCAGTTCTGGTCTTGCCGGAGCGTGACCGGATTCGCGTGGACGGCAAGCCCGTCCGAATAGAGAAGCCCGTATACTTTCTGCTCAACAAGCCGAGGCACGTGTACTGCACGCACCACGACCCCGCCGGGCGCAAGCGGGCGGTGGACCTGTTGGTCGGTGTTCGCGAGCGCGTTTTTCCGGTGGGCCGGCTCGACGCGGATTCGATGGGGCTGCTGATCCTGACGAACGACGGCGAACTGGCCCAGAAGCTGGCGCATCCGCGATTCACCGTACCCAAGACCTATCGTGCCGAGGTGACCGGCGCTCCGACGGCGGAGGCCCTCGCGCAATTGCGCCAGGGCGTCTGGTTGTCGGAAGGGCGGACGTCATCGGCGCGCATCACCGTCATTCACCGCCAGCGGGCGAAGGCCATCCTCGAAATCACGCTGCGCGAGGGGCGGAACCGCCAAGTGCGGCGAATGCTGGCGAAGCTGGGCCACAAGGTCCGGCGGCTGACGCGGATTCGCATGGGGAAGCTCTCGATCGCGAGGTTGCCGGTGGGGGCATTTCGGCTGCTGACCCGCGCAGAGGTGCAGTATCTTCGCGGCCTCGCGGAGAAGACAGTGGCTGAAGATCGCGCGCCGAAGGCCCGCAAAGCCCTCCGAAGCCGAAAGCAGGCCGGATCAGGCCCCGCCAAGGCCCCTCGGAGTCGTGCGAAAGCCTCTTCGAGTCGGCCGCCCGAACAGAAAGCCGGGCGGCCCCCCGCGCCGAAAGGCAAGAAGCGTGGCCGGCGAATCCTGCTGCCGGAGTAAACGCTGCGTGGGGCAAAATGGTGGCGTCTGCGGCGAATCGCGCAGGCCACGGCAGGGTGGCCCGGATCTTTCAAACCTGGGGTCGCGATGCGGGGGGCACGAGGAGCCCTTGAGAAGCATTGGCCTCTTCGACTATTCGCACTGTCATCGACGCCGTCATTCAGAGCGGGCCGAGTTGCTCATCCTTCGGCTCACTCCGCGGTCTCAATAGTTGTTCCTCCAGGATCAGAGGTCTTGGGCGACCCGGCCTACCAAACCTATTCGTCTCCCGCCTCGATCTCGCGCACAACGCGGAAACCGACCGTTTCTCGCAGCTCGGGCCTGTCGGGATTAAGGTTGAGGGCGATCAAGGGCCACGGGTATCGGAATCCGCATTCACAGCCGCGCACGTCGTACATCCACCATTCTCCACCTCGCAACATGTGCATGAGGCCATGTGTGGGCCCGGTCGGATCCACAAGCACCGTGCTGGCTGCGGACGCCTCGTAATCGGCAAACCAGTCCTGCACCAGCTCCAGGACATTACCATGCATGTCATATGCGCCCCACGCGTTCGACCGAAGCAACGCCACAGGCGATGCGCAGGGTCGCGAACGCCCGTACCATGCATATCGCGAGAGCTGCTCCACATCGTCGCCGAAACAATACCTGTGCGGGCTGGGCATTCCTGCACGGCACACGTATTCCCACTCGGCCTCGGTCGGTAGTCTGTACACGGCGCCCTCGCGCGCAGACAGCCCTTTGCAGAATGCCTGAATCTGATCCCAGTTCAGATCCACTACCGGAGCCTCCCAGTCCGGCGAAAACCGGCGACTGGGCTTGTGGCCGCGATTGAGGATTGCATACTGCTCGTTGGTAGTCTCCGTCGCACACATGTAGAACGCACGCGTGAGGCGAACCTTATGGGCGGGTTGGGGGCGCATCGGATGAAAATACGCCGGGCCCATCACAAAGGTGCCCGGTTTGATACGCACAAACTTCATGCCCACTGTGTTGATGCTTGCCGCCTTCCAGATGCGACCCTGCAAAGCCGGCATTGACGCCGCCTTGGCACCGAGGAATCGCGCGGCCGGGAACCACTTGCTTCGATCCGGCGACCTCGCAGCTTCAATCGCACGACGGATCTGGCTTGACTCGCTTTCATCACAGATAATCGGTGCGGAGCCCAGGCAGGCCGAGAGCAGCACCACGAGTGTGGCATGTGTCGGAAGTACGACACGACTTGCCTGCGCGACGGGCGCTACCCTGTCCATGATCGACACCTCCGAGCCTGGGCTACAAGACGCCGGCTGATTTCGAGCCCGCGGCATGACAACCTTAACCCCGGGTCCACGAGACGTGGGGAAGGTCACTCCTATCCCAATGGCCGGGTTCCACACCCATCGGCGAAGCCGTGGGCGTGCGGGACCAAGTGAAACGCGCCAAGCCCGCACAGACCTGCGGAATGCGTTCGGTTCCTCCGGCGTACCCCATGTTTACCGCTGTGCGGAGGGACATGCCAGCCGGCCAGATGCTGTCCGGATCGAACTTCAGGCGCCCGGCTTCGGCTTGTCGAGCTGGCCGAGGCGGATGGAGCCGCTGGCGGTATCGAGCGAGACGACCGGGCCGCCTTTGCCGAGCACGCCGGAGAGCTCATTGCGTCCCGAGGTCCGGGTTCGCTCCAGTTGCATGGGGACGTCCACGTCAATGGAACCGAATCCGGTCTGCGCCTGAAGCCGGCAGTCGAACTCAGCAGGCAGCGTCAACTCGAGCCCGCCGTGGCCGGAGCGAAGCGACCAGGGAGACGTCGGCTTGCTGCCCTCCGCGGCGGTCACGCGAATGGCGCCGGAATGGCTCACGGCGGTCAGCGATGAGAAGACGCCGTCCAGCGCCATCGATCCGTAGCTGGTCTCGGCATCCACGCGGCCGTCGAAGTCCTCCACGCGAACATTTCCGCTGGAGGTGTGGGCCGTCAGCTCGCCGGCTCCCTTGCGAACCTCGATCTGACCGAAGCCGCTCCGAAGATCCACCGGCCCCCGGCGAACGTCGGTCAGCGTCATCGAGCCCGATGATGTTCTCGCCGTGACCTGCGCGCTGACCCGGGTCATGCTGAGGGGACCGAAGGAGGTCGTGACCATCA
>CAYQDV010000023.1:10438-25674 GCA_964416295.1 uncultured Planctomycetaceae bacterium | reverse complement strand
CCATACCGCCCGGCATCATGCCACCGGGTCCCATGCCGCCGGGGGTCATGCCGCGCAGCGCGCAGACGCTCTGCCCCGCGCGCGCCCCCGCCAGCCGCTCGGCATTCCGGTATTCCGAGCTGTCGGGAGCCGAGCGCGACGACCCGAAGATACTGACCGCCAGCCCGATCTGGCTCATCGTGTCGAAGCCCTCGACAAACTCCGACATGATGCGAAGGATACGCCACGTCTCCCGGCCGGGGTCTCGATACAACGATTCGCGTTTCGACATACCAAACCTCGCAAACGTATCCCCCCACCGTCACCGGAGGCCCACACCTTCGGCGTCATCCGAGCCGGCGATCATATCATGGCCACCGACAGAATGCAGGACGAACGCATTCGAACCCCACGGAGCGGGGAACATCGGCGTCCCGGCGGTGAGCTTCTCCTGAAAACGATGGGCGAAGGGACCGCAGCTCACACCGACCTACCCGAAACAAGGCCGATGATTCGCTCGCCTGACGAGGCCGCCGAGCCCGATAGACCCTGTATGCGCCGTCCGGCTCTCCCCAGCATCCTGCTCACCGCAAGCCTGGCCGCCATGCCAATGGCCGGCTGCGGGCACGCGCCACAACCGGCAGCGGCGGCGAACACCCGCACGCCGGCGACACCGGTGACCACCGGCGACTCTCCCAGCGGCGTGCTGCGTCGACTGCACGCCCTGCACCGGCAAGCAGCCTACTCGAAGATTGCCGAACTGATCGTGCCGGACCGGCGAGACACCGAAAGCGATTGGCTTCTGGCCATCGATGAGGTGCTGGCGTCCAACACGGCCCTTCAGGATTCGGTCGCCGAGTGTTACCGAGGCGGGATGCCTCGCTATTGGAATCTGGCGGCCATGGCGAACAACCTTGGACCCTTCTCGCAGCGCGTCAGGATCCTCCGCGAGCACATCACCGGAACGACGGCCACCGTCACCCTCCAGGAAGGCGACAACGTGCCGCTCGTCCACGCCGATCTCGAACGGGTCGACGGACGGTGGCGATACCGGCCGGAAGCTCCCCCCACGAGGATGCCCGCCGAGTTACGGCGGTTGGCCCGCCTCCTGCGTGAACTGGCCGAGTCGGTGAGAAAGGGCGCCCCGTTTGAATCGATTGATGATGCCTTTATCTTCCGTGTGCGAGCGCAACTGGCCCGCATCGAACAGACGATCGAGCCGACGACGATGGCGGCGAATCGATAGATTCACCCACCGGCGCGGTCCCACCGCATACCGGCCCACCCGCAGAATTCAACTCAACGCCGGCGACGCGCGGTTCCGCAAGTGCTCGACCTCTTCAACGAGTTTCTCCACAACCTCGTGGATCGTCATGTGGGTCGTGTCGATGATCGTCGCCCGCGATGGCTCCAGAAGCGGCGCCCATTGTTTCTGGTCGTTGCGGTCGCGATGCCGAAGGTTCTCCATAATGTCCTCCAACGAGGCATCCTCACCATCGGCCACCAGCTCTTGAAACCGGCGGGTCGCACGCTTCTCAATGGCGGCGTCGAGGACAAACTTCAGGTCGGCGTCGGGAAATACCACGCTGCCCTGATCCCGACCTTCGCTGACCAGAGACCCCAGATCCCGACCGATGCCCCGTTGTTTTTCGACAAGCAACGCCCGGATTTGAGCGACCCGCGCCACGTAATTTGTCGCGCCGTTGACGGCCATCGAACGGATCGCCTCGCTGACATCCACGCCGTCCAATGTGACGCGCGTATACGTCGGACCGCAGTCCAGCACGATGTCGGACCGCTGGGCGACCTCGATGAGAGTCGCCACATCGTCAAGGCTCGCCGATTCCCGAAGAACCGCCAGCGCGACCGCGCGATACATGGCGCCCGTATCGAGATACGCGATCCCGAGCCGGGCGGCCAGCTTTCGGGCCGCCGTGCTCTTACCTGATCCCGCCGGGCCGTCAATGGTGATGATCATTCAGGCTCCCCGTAGAAGGTTGCTTGACCTCCGCGGATTCTACGCCACCGGCCGCGGCGCGTCAAAAAGTCGTTGACGCGGACGCCACCCGAAATACAATCACGATCGTATTCGCTCCGGTCGGTGCGCCCGCGTGCGCACACATCAACGAGGTCGGTCATGGCCCGACGATGTCGTCTGCTCATAACGTGCCTGGCCGCTGCCATCGGCCCGGCGTGTCTTGCGGGCTGTCGCAAGAGCACGACGCCTGCGGACAAGTCCGCTACAAACGCCACGCCGACCCCAGAAACCGGCGACAACCGGCCCAATGGGGCCGATGACCGCGACGACGAGCACGCCCCGGACTGTCTGCCCCGAAGTTACGACGTCGGTGACTGGTTCAAACGCGAGCCTGTCCGCGTCGCCGGGCCGTCGGAACTGACCTCTTTGGCCGACGCCACGCTGGCCGACCGGGCCACCCATTTCAGAATCAAATCGGCCGCAGCCTGTGCCTACGCCATGGACCGCCCCGGCGGACACGTCGTCGCCCGGGTGTGCCTCATCGAGGCGGAGCGACCGGAAGACGCCTATGGCCTCGTCACCTGCGCGACGCGCGCGACCGACACCTTGCCGATCGGCGGCCTCACGCGGGTTGAACACGCCACGCCACTTCGCTTCCACACATGGCAGGGCTATGACTATCTCCGCGTGACGCTCGATCCGCCGGACCGCGACTCCGAACGAGAGGTCCAACGGTTGCTCATGCGGATCGTCGCCCGCCTCCCGCGGGAAGACAGCCCGGCGCTCCTCGAAGCGATGCCCACGCAAATGGCCGTCCACGGCCGCAAGCGACTCGTGCGCGACCTGGCGAGCCTGCCACCGGGTGACCTGCCGCTTACCTCGCCGGAAGACGTCACGACCATCAGCCGCCTGCTCGGTCTCGGGCACGACACGCTGATGTGCATCGCAGACTACACCGTGCCGCAGGCCCATCGCGCCAACACGCTCTGGCTTGTTGAATATCCCGATAAGACCGCCGCCCGTGCAGCCCACGATCGATACGAAATGTTCCTGACGACCGCAACGGACCCCTTGTCGCAATCGACGAACCTGATGCGGCCCCATGGCCGGTTCCTCATCGGCACGTGGACGGCGGAAGAGGAATCGATCCAATACATGATGCCGCAAATCGCCCGGTTGCTCCCCTCGTAGTGGTTCTGATCCGAGCCCCGAGCGCAAGCGAGCGGGTCAGCGTGCCACCCAACGCTTGCGCTTCTGGCTCTGATAGACGCGCCATATGCGCGACCGGCCCTACGGTCCAACCAAGGCGGCGATGAAGGGCGCCAAGTCCCGTCCGTCATTCTGGGTGTCGCCGTTCATGTCGGCGAGGGTGCGGTCCGCCGGGGTGGCCGCCGCCGGGTCGAGCAGCAGCGCCACAAACAGAGGCGCGTCGGCCGGGTCCACCGCGCCGCTCCGGTTGAGATCGCCCTGCGGAAACGCTGACGGGATCGTCGCCGCCAAATTGAACGTCACCGGGCTGAGGTCAAGCCAGCCGGGCAAGGTCGTGTCGTCACGGGTCAGGAAGTCGAGCGTCGCGGTGTAGACGCCCGGCGGGGCGGCCGTGTCATCGAAATGGACGGTGAACACCGCCGGCGTGTCCAGGACGTTGCTCGGCACAAACCCCACGACGCTGAAACGCGTGTCGCCGGTGAGCTGGACGGCATGCACTTCCAGAAGCGCCTGAAACGGATTGGCGGCCACACCCGCGTTGTAGACCGCTGCGTTCTGGTCGACGAACCCGCCGATCGGGTGTGTCCCGAAATCCAGCGGCGCCGACAGCACCTGTCCCACCGGAACGGTCGACGGCACCGCATGATCCAAGACTCCTCCGCTCAGGATAACGGTCAACGCCGGATTGTTGGACGAGTTGTTGGCGATCTCCAGGATGCCGACCTTGTTGCCGCTCGTGCCGGTCAGCAGGGTCAACACGTGGGCATTCCCGCCTCCGCCGGCTGGATCGACAAACATGCCCGACGGAGCCATGAACCCCGGCGGCGCCGCAAAGCTGTATTGCAGGTCTGGCGCCGGCGGAGACGCGGTGTTCGTCACAGTCAGGGTCGCCTCGCTCAGCCCTCCAACGAGCGCGTTCGGAAATATGACGATCGGAGGAGCGCTGATCAGCGGCGTCAGAACGGGATCCTGAAGGTCAAGAACGACCGGCAGGTGGTCCGCCGCCGCGTGCAGCGCGTTGGCCATCGCCGCGCCCTCCTGAATCGTGGGCGGGTCATTGATGTCCTGATTGAAATGATGCCCGTCATTGCCAAACGTTCGATACGTGCCGGGGATGTAATCCAGGCCCTGCCCGTCCTGGAGCGCAGCGGAGATCAGCAGGAAGTCGAAGCGGTCGTCGATTCCCCCCGGAACCGCGTTCCCCGGCGCGCCGGGGTTATCGAGGTGCGGCGATTGCGTGTGGATCAGGGTGATGGCGGCATTGTTGTGCCACGTGCCGGGCGTATTGATCGGATCAAAGGCCCGCCCGTCGTTATCCGCCTGCGAGCCGATGAAGCTCTGATACGACGCCTCGCTGCTGCTGTCGATATTGAAGTCCCCGGCGTAGAAAAAGTGGGTGCCGGCCGGAAGCGTGTTGGCGTTGGCGCGGACCGTGGCAGCCTGTGCAGCGCGGGAGGCGAGGTCGGAAGAATGCAGGTGCATCGCATAGACGTAGATGTCGTTGGCCCCCGACGGCTCGGCGACCGGTCGAAGCTGCCAGCGAGGGGTGTCGCGGGGGGACGTGCTGAGAAACATAAAGCTCCCGGGCACCTCCGTCACCTTCGCCTCGCGATAGAAGAGTGCCAGATCGAGGTTGGAGCCGGTTTCGTGGAAGCTCGCCGCCGTGTAGTGGTTCGGGTCACCGATCGGCCCGCCGGGGCCGCCCGCCGCGTTGAGCACGCTGTCACGAAACGTGTTGACCGCCGACTGGTTTGAGATTTCCTCGACCGTCAGGATGTCCGGATTCATGCCGGACAGGACGATCTGAAACGAACTGAACCGACTCGACGAACCGCTGCTGAAGGTCAGCAGGTTGTAGTCTGCCACCGTGATGACGGCCTCTGAGACCGGCAACCACGCGAAAACAAGCCCGACCCCAATCACCGCGACCATCTCGGGGCGCGTGCGCAAACAACCCATCCGATCTGCAAAACGCCGCGTTCTCATCAGTCAATCCCCTTAGGTGGACTGGCCCGCTCCACTCCCATGTGCCCGGACAAGGACAACCGCGATCGACGCCACCGCCGGGGAGGCTCGCCGCTCGGCCCTGCCGTCACCCATTTCCGAAGATTATAGCTCAAAAAACGCCCCCGGCCGAGGTTCGGCCGGGGGCATCTTGTTCACAGAACATCGGGCGACCGCCGAGCGGCCGACCGTTCCGAAGGCCCGGCCCTACGGCGCGTCGTTGAAGTTGAACGATGCAGCACTGCAATCGAGGGCCGTGCTGCACGCCGGGAGGTTCTGAAGCGACTGGCCCTCGAAGAAGCAACTCGTGCCCACGCCGTTGCCGTCGACCCACTCAAATATCTGGGTCGTCGGGAACACATCACACTGGCCGACACACGGCACGCAGATGATCGCTCCGAACAGGCCCGGGTCGGTGCATTGTGGAGCGCCGGGCACAATGGTGCTCGACACAGTGTATTGACATCGGTTGGCCGAGCAGGCCGGCTGACCCACCCCACCGCACGAGATGATCCGCCGGCCGATGATGGCGCCGGGGCAGAACGTACCACTACCGCCCTGACCATCGGCCGCCACGACCAACGCGATGAAGGCCGTCAGATCGAGGCCGTCGATGTTGCCGTCCGGAGTGCCCGCCGGCCCGCTGATGTCCGCACACGGGTCGGCCGTGGGATTCAGCAACTCGGTCACAAACAGGCCGATGTCGCCGGAATCCGCCTTGTTGCTTCCGTCCATGTCACCGGGGCACGTGGGGCACACGCAGGTCGCTGGTGTGATGTCGGCCGAACTGCGGAGCAGGATCTGGTAGCCGCCATCAAGCGGAGGAACCGCGTCGAACTGGCTCAGGATGCCGGTGATATCCACCGCTCCCGCCGGAATCGGCATGCCCACCAGATCGATGCTGGCATCGCCGATCCGCGCCGTGGAGAAGAGCGTCCCGTCAGTGATCTGGAAGTTCCCCACAGCGAACACACCCAGCGGTGTGGGAACGAACGACACGCAGTCCAGTTTGATGAGTGTGCTCTCCAACTCCTCGGCACGAGCACTGCCGGTCTGCAACTCCGGCATGGTGATGGTCGTCGGTGCGGGGATGCCCGGCGGATTCAGGTACTCCTGAAGCAGCGTCACCGGACCGGAGAATCCGTTGACCTCGAGCAAGCCGTTAAACTCGCCCAACGTACCCGAAATCATGATCCGGTCGCCCGCCACGACGTCATCCGCCGTGCCGGGGAGTCCGTCCGGGCCATTCAGAACGCCGGTAATGATATCAAGGTCAGTGCCGAACACCGAGATACCGCGGGGGTCGCCGCCGGGACCGGACGCATCCTGCACATGGATGCTCGTGAAGGTGCCGCCGATCGTGTCCTGCGTCGAGGCCACGACGGGGTCGCGCAGCGTCACGAACGTGCCGAGCGGTAAGGCTCGCGCCTGCGCCACGGTCAACAAGTTGGCACAGCCGCCGCCGGCACAGGCCGTGCCGGCTCCCAGGAACGAGCCACCGCCCGCCTGCGCCAAGCAGTCGGCCAACAGGAGGCCGTCCACACAGGTGCCATCCGGCAGACAGCAGGCCCCGAACGGGTTGACGGGGCAGGGCGGCGTCGGAGGACAGGTCGGGCCACCCACCGTATTACCGATGCCCGCCGCACCCGTGCACTGGGCCGCCGTGATCTGCCGGCACGTTCCGTCCACCAGACAGCACGCCACCGTCGGGCAGACCGCCGGAACGATGTCCGCCGGGCCTCGCGGCAACAGGTTGTAGCCGCCGTTTTGCGGAACACTCGGGTCGAACTGCGACACCACGCCAGACACATCGACCGGACCGACCGGAAGGGGCGTTCCGATCAGAAACGGTAGAGCGGCGGCGATCCTGACCGTGGCGAAGTTCGCGCCATCGGTCACCACATAATTGGTCTGAGGCTGGAAGGTCGTCACGCCGTCGCCGTCCAGAAACGCGATGCAGCCCATCGTGACCAAGACGCTCTCCAGGCCCTCGGCCGTCGGGCTGCCGTCCGCCAGGTCAGCGGCCGTGATGGCGACCGGCGTCGGAGCCGGTCCGCCGAGTGTGGGCGGACCGACCAGGACCAAGGCCCGCGGGCTGTTGACGAATTCCAGCAGCCCGTTGAACGAGCTGGTGGCGCCCTCGATGGTGATCACCGAGCCGGGCACGATGTCGTCGGCCGTGCCGGCCACGCCGTCGGCGCCGTTTAGAATGCCGTCGATGAGGACATTCGTCCCGAAGACGGTGATGCCGGGGCCGCCGGTCGTGCTGGTCTGAATATGGAAGTTCTTGGAAGCGGCACTATTCACGAGGTCGGTGGTCGAACCGACCACGACGGTGCACAGTTGGAAGGGCGTCCCGTCGACACCCGCCCTGGCGTTGGCAATCGTCGAACACGTCAAGGCGCACGGATTGGAGATGCACAGAATGCCGTCGCCCTGGTACGCGCCGCCACCCCGGACACACAAGAACTCGGTCGTCTCGATACACAGGCCGAGACCGTCGCAACAGGCGCCGATCGGGGCGTCCGGACACGGATTGGGCAAACAGATTTCGCCGGGACCCTGACGGAATATCTGCCCGAGGGCCTGACAGCCGCTTTCGACCACAGGCGCGGCGCACGAAAACACGCCGCCGCCGATATCCGTGCAGCACGAGCCGATCGGCTCCACGTTATTGGCCGCTCCCGGCGTGTCAAAGGCCGGCAGGGCCGTCAGACTGAACTGGCCGATGTTCCAGCCGCCGGTGCTGTCCGGGAAACGGAACACGTGGCCCGGAACAAACGTGACATCGGGGCCGACCAGGTTCGGACTGTAGAGCAGGTCGCCCGTGCCCACGGTCTCGACCAGCCCGACGGAATCGACAATCGCCGTCCACGGCGTGAGGTCCAGGACGCCGTCGTCGTTGACGTCGAGGTCCTGTGCGTCGGCGCCCGTGAACCCGGAGACCAGCATGTGCGTCACGTTGTCGCTGTTCTCAAAATTGAAGACGGTGGTGAAGTCGGCGGCGCCGAGTGAGAAGGTAACCTCGGCAAACACGAAGAAGCCGCTCGCCGGAATCGTCTGGCCGGTCAGATCGACCACGGCCTCGATCACGCCGCTGCCATTCGGACCAGGAAAGGTGTCGTCGCCAATCACGATGTAGGTCAGACCGGTGAGCGAAGTGCCCCCCGGACCGGTCAATTCGACGTATTCGTCGTTGTCGGCGCCCGGCTGATCAATGCGGATTTCGTTGATCGTGACTTGAGCCTGGACCACCTGCGTCCGGGCGGCGACCACGGCGAGGGCCGCGCCCAGCAGAATAGCCATCATTATTCGAGTGGGGTCGGTTTTCTTTCCTGATTTCACGTTGGTGTACCTCCTGAAACGAGACATCGATACCATAGCGTTCCGCGTTTCGACGCGGCAACAAATCTGCGCGTCCGATGCAAGGCTCTTGCTGCGGGGGAGGAAACAAAGCTCGCGCCGGACGACTCGACCGAGTGGTCTGACATCGGTCCGGACGACGCGCGAACGAAGGCCAATCGCTTGTTGGACAAACTCCCAATCTCCACGCAACCGCCCATAACTGTAATCCCCCGCCGCTCTCAATGGAAGGGCCAAAGTGTTAAAAAACCGGGTAGATTCCGTTAGCGGGTGCCCCATCCTTTGGCGGTGGGGGACGGAATCGACCACCCCACGCCTCTGACCGACCGCTATATCGTTGGCTCTAAAGCACTTGCGCCCGACCGGGCCGCAAGCCCGCCGAAGCGCCCGCGCCGAGGCCCCCTACTCCCCTTCCGGACCGGGTCCGACATGCGGGTCGGGATTGTGCCCCACCACGAGGCGCCCACACTCCGGACAATGCGTCTCGCCGGTCTTGCCGACGTATGTATTCAGAATCACATACGTCGGTTTGTCTTTAACCTTCCCGTCCTTGCCGTAAAAACACCGCTCGCAGGGATAGCCCGTCCGCTTGTGTGAGTACGGCGACATGACGGGGAGTTTTTCGTCCTGCCCCCGTTTGTAGATGAACGTCTTGTGCGTCTCCTGGCAGAGATAGAGACGCTCAACCGGCTCGGGCTTGACAGGTTTCGCTTGATAGAAGGTCGTATAGGCCAGGTAACCGGCCCCGATCAGCAGCACGATCGACACGAACAATCCGAGAGACCCCGACAGCGGACCACCCGGCTTCTGGACGAGGCCACCCGGCTCGGCGCCGGCCGTCGGCGGTTCGGGTTCATCGGAGGGTGCGTCGGACGGATCAGGCTCAAACGCCATGATGAAGACCCCGCTGGTAGGACAACATTGGAATCGCTCGCTCCCTGCTATCTTAACGGTTTGACGCCGAGGGTGCAATCACGAAGCCGGTCCGCTAAACGCGGAAACGCCGAGGACCTCAGATCAACTCCGCCTGGTCGCTTCGCAGCCAGCCGTCCGTACCATCCGGAAGCGCGACGTAATACCAAATGGCCCCGTCCAAGTCCTCACGCGTCTCGATCACACGGAACTCGACGCCTTCAGACAGGGGCGCCGCCAATTCGGGATCGTAACTATCCCCGTTTCCCTTGCGAAGCACGACGTGATCGGCGATCAGCACGCCCTCATCGCGGTGGGCCGCGGCCAGGCCGTCCCACGTCACGCTGGCCGCCAGCACGAGCGTGAGGACGCCAACGACCCGCGTCGTCCACACCAGCCCCGCCGCCCGCCGCCGCACGAACAGTCCGACGGCCATCAGCAGCCAGAAACTCACATAGCCAGCCACGGCGACCCGAACCCGCGACGCGTGGGCTGTCTCGAAATGCCAGAACAGGATCGTCTTCACCATCGCGCTCGTCGCCTTCGGCGGAATCCGCACCTCGCACAGCGTGCGGGCGAAGGCCAGGTTGCGACGAATGTTTTCGTCGCCCGGCATCAGCCGCAGGGCGCGCCGGTAATTCACGATCGCCGGTCCGATCCGGCCGAGGCGCAGTTGAGCATTGGCCAGGTCGTAATTCAGCCGTCCATTCTTGACGCCGGTCCTGATCAGAGACTCGAATCCTTCGGCTGCCTGTCGATATAGACGCTGCGCCCGAACACCGCCGTGATTCCGCAGGCGGACCGCGGCATCGAAATCCGCCAGAGCCTGGCGCAACAGGGCGCGGGCGTCCGACACCTGCGGCGTGTTCGGCGTCGCGTCGTCGACGGCGCCCGCCGCGGTCGGAGCCGGCACCCACACGAGAATCATCAGCGCCAATCGGATCATGTCAGCCTCAGTCGCTCCAATTCATCCAGCAGTTGGCGTGCCGCCGACGCCGGATCACCGACGCCGGCCGCGCCGCTGCCGCCATACCGCGCCGCTTCCACCGACGCCAGCAGTTGATCCACCGCGCCCCGCGTATCCGCCGACACGCCGCGCTCGACGAGCAGGCGCGCGGCATCCGCCCGCGTCAGTCCGCCCGCCGGCACGTTGCAACGATCCGCAAGATAGCCGAGCAGGACACCGGCGATCCGCTCCGCCCCGTCTGCGCCTGCGTCCCAGCGAAAGGCCCGCCGCGCCCGCGCGTAGGCCCGGCTGCGCCGCCGCAGGGCGTCGTCGCGGCGAAGGCGCAGAGCGCGCCGCCGGACCAGGAGTGTACAAAAATAGACCGGCGGCATCACACCCAGCAGAATCCACACGCGAACATCGAGCGCGCCGGTCTGATCACTCAGGACCCGGTCCGGATCGGCGTAGTTGGCCAGCAGCCCCTCGGTGTTCTCCGCCAGCGGAGCCAGCCGCGCCAGCCGTCCGCCGCCTCCGCCCTCCGCCGGCATCACGAGTCGCTTGGCCGGCCGCACCATCAGCGGGATCGGCCGACTTCGGGCCGTCCGGAACTCGCCTGTGTCCGGATCAAACGAACTCATGGGGATCGCCGGGACCTCCGTCACGTCCTCGCGAAGCGGACGGATCGTGAGGGTAAAGGCCTTGCCCCCGTCCCGGATCTCGCCGGCCAGAGATTCCTTCGGCACCTCAAAATCCCGTGTCAACGCCTCCACCAATTCCAATCGGGGCGAACTTAAACGCTCCAGTGGACCCCTCCCTCGGATCGACAGCGTCAGCGTCACCGGATCGCCAACCGCCACCTCGGTCGGGGTTGCCGTCGCCTTGATCTTGTAGGCTCCGATGGCGCCGTTGAAATCGGGCGGGCGTCCCTCCGTCGGAATGGGCTTGACCTCGACTCGAGGAATCTCCGGGCGCACGTGCAGCACCCGCGAACGCCCGACCGTCCACCGCTCGCCAAAGAAACCGATGCCCGGGCGCCGGACGAGTGTGATGGGATAATCGTATGCCATCTCGATGGAGCCGAGATCGAGTTCTCCCGCGCGGCTCGGATGCACGGTCAATTCCAAGATGAAGACGAAGAAGTCATGCAGGACGCCGTCCTCATCGGCGCGGCGGGCCTCGCGATATTTCGGCCGCGAAAGATCGGCGTCCGCAAAGACGCCCAGCGTACATTGAGACAGAACGAGGCGACCGTGCCACAGGTCTTCCGGGCGAAGCCTGATCCGTCCCTGTTGGAACCGGCGGACCCAAAGCTCCATCGTCAAATCAAGCGACTGGCCGAGGTAGATCGATGCATCCGCCGCCTCGATCCGGCACACCACGAACGGCCCCACAGCGCCCTTGACCGATTCAATGGCGATCGGATTGGTGCGTTGCCTCCGGCCGCCCAGGTCGACCGTGAACGAGGGCAGCGTCAGCCGCCCAATCCGCAACGGGCGGATTTGGTATTCGTACGTGAACTCCACCCGATCTGTTCGCCGACCGTTCACGATGCTGATCTGCCGGTTTTCGCGGGGCTGCGGCGTTGTGAGTCGGATGTCAAAATCGTTCGTCGTCGGAGCCGTCGGCGTCACCGGGCCTGGCGCGTTCACCAGTGTGATGCTCAAGGACAGCGTCTCCCCGACCTCCGCCTGCCGACCGGAGATCTGGGCGCGAAGGCTCTGCGCCCAGCTCGCCTGCCCACCCCACAACAGCGCGAGAATCGAAACCATGCCCCAGGCTCGACGCATCGCTACCAATCCTTCTTCACCGGAATCCGGCCGCGCAGCCGCATCGCCCGGCGCCGCTTTTGCTCACGGCGACGCCGTTCGGCGTCGCGGGCCTGCTGGAGAAATCGCTCGGCCTCTTCCTCGCTCATCTTGCGATCCTCGTTGGCCTTGCCGGATTTCTGATCTGCATCCTTCTGCTCGCCCTGTTGAGACTTGTCCTTCTTTGACTGAGGCGACTTGTCCTGCTCGGAGTCCTGCTTGTCTCCGGACTGCGGCTGATTCTGCGGCGGGTTCGGTTGCGACGTGGGTTGACTCGAAGGCTGTGAGGTCGGCTGCGGCCGGTTCGGCTGCGACGTAGGCCGGCTCGTCGGCTGAGAACTGGGCCTCTTCGGGTCCTTCTGCTGTTGCTGTTGCTTTTGCTCCAACCGCTTTTGCAAATAGGTGATCATCCGCTCGGCCTTCGACTTGTTGGAGACTGCCGCCGCATCGTCCGGATTCAGCTTCAGGGCGTCTTCATAGAATCCAATCGCGCGCGACAGGTCATTGATCGCTGCCTGCTCCTTGTCCATTCCGGCCATCGCCGCCGCTTGGGCGCACCGGCCGAGATTGTACTTGGCGCCCGCCTCCAGCTTCGGCCGGTCCGGCTTGATCGCGTCCTGAAACGCCGATTCCGCATCGTCGAACCGGTCGAGACGGTACAGGGCAAGTCCCCGGTTATACGCCACCTCCGGCGCGTCGGGTGCGGACACCTCCGCGGCCTTGTATTTCTGCAACGCCTCCACATACCGCTTTTCGGCCAGCAGCTTATTGCCCTGCCGCACCAGTTTCGGCGCCGGTAGCGCACCCTCCTCTGCCGCCGCGATGCCCGGGCAAAGCCCCGCCAAGGCCCCGGCGCAACACAGCCACGCTGAAAAAAACAACGTAGGGTGGGCACCGCCCACCACTCTTTCGGTCACGGTGTCAATCCTCTCGGTGGGCAATGCCCACCCTACCCTGCTGCAGCGCCTCCACGTACCGTTTCTCCACCAGCAACGTAGGGTGGGCACTGCCCACCACGCTTTCGGTCACGGTGTCAATCCTTTGGTGGGCAATGCCCACCCTGCTCCGCATCATGGTGCCTCCCCCGTCTTCGGCGGTCGCGCCGACGGCGAACGCCGTTCGCTCACGAGCGACTCGATCAGCAACAGCAGCGCCGCCGCGGCCGCGAACCAGTGAAACCGCGGATACAGCCGCGCCGCTCGCCGGTCGCCCTTCGTCTGCTGCGTCTTTGGGGCGATCTTGTCGGTATAAATCCATTCCAGCGTCCGCTGGCTCGCGTTCACACGACCGCTCCGGTAGTAACGCTCGGTTCCGCCCGCCCGCGCAATGGCGTCCAGCACGCCCGGGTCCAGTTTCGACCACAACTGCCGCCCCTCATAGACCAGATACGTCTTCTCTCCGTCCTTCTCGATGGGGATCAGGCCGCCGCGCTCGGGATCCCCGATGCCGACCGCGTACACCTCAATGCCTTGCTCGCGGGCCTTCTTTGCCGCCTCCACCCCGCGGCCAATGTGGTCCTCACCATCGGTGATCAGCAGGATCACCTTGTGTTGCCCACCTTCGCCAGTGAAGGCCCGTGTGCCGGCCGCGATTGCGGCCCCCAGATCGGTACCACCGAGCGACGCGCTGTGAACACCGACATCCTTGAGCGTCAGCCGGAAGAACTCCGCGTCGTCCGTCAGGGGGCAAACCAGATTCGCCTTGCCCGCAAATGCGACCAGTCCGACCATGCCGCCCGAAAACGCGTCCAGCATCTGCTCGACATCATCCTTGGCCCGGGCCAGACGGGACATGCCCGCGTCCTCGGCCAACATGCTCCGTGACACGTCGAGGCAGACAATCACATCGAGCCGTTTCTTATAAACCTCGGCGAAGTACCGTCCCCACCGAGGCCCCACCAGCGCCACGACGATCATGACCATCGCCAGCAGCAGGACCCCCGCCTTGACGATCCGCCGCGTCCGGCTGGCATCGGGCATCAGCACGCCGAACAGGTTGGCGGCGGCGAAGACCCGTAGGGCACGCCCGCGCTGCACGAAGCCGTAAACCATCACGGCCGCGCACGCCGCCACCAGGAGCAGCCACTTCAGCCGATCGATGGCATCGATGTCGAACTCGTTCACGCGACCGTCCACCTTCGTTGCAACGAGGCGCCGCCGGCGCACCGCTACGGAATCTTCCGAAACCGCGTACTTGCCAGAACCACCTCGACCACCAGTAAACCCAACGCCGCCATCAACGGCGGCGGCAACCGCACCGGCCCCAGCGGAATCCAGTGAGCCGCCAGCTCCTTGTAAACTTCGTACCGCTGCTCGTCGATGACGGTTCGCTCAAGTTGGTCGATCTCGCCGTAAATCGCGGTCAGCGACGCCGTGTCCGTCGCCCGGAAATACCGCCCCTCCGTCTCCTCCGCCACCTGCTTCAGGGTCGCCTCGTCGATCTGCACCGGAACCTTGATCTTTCGCTCGGGAAACAACAGACCACCGAGCGTCTGTTCCTGAAACTCCGGAGCCGCCCCGATGGTGTAGATCTTCACACCCATCGCCGCCGCCACCTCGGCGGCCTGCACCGGGTCGGACACGCCGCGGTTCTGCTCTCCGTCCGTCAGAAGGATGATCGCGCGGCTCTTGATCTTGAACGCGCCGCCGTGCGCCAGCCGCCGCCCAATGTTCCGAATCCGCTCGACCGCCTGCATCAGCGCGTCGCCGATTGCCGTACCGTCTTCGTCGCGCGTCCGTGGAACCTGCACCTCCGCCAGCGCCTTTAACAGATGAGCATGGTCGTGCGTCAGTGGGCATTCGGAATCCGCATAGTGGGCGAAGGCCGTCAGGCCGATGAGGTCGTCGGGCCGACCCTTCAATTCCTTGCCGTCTCCGGAGATGAACGCGTCGACCACCTGCTTCACCGCCCCGAGCCGCGTCATCGGTTGGCCCCGATCGTCGCGAAAATCCGGCTGCGCCATACTCCCCGAGCGATCGACCACCAGTTGAATCGCGATCCCTTCCGTGCGGATCCGCGTGTGCTCGTCGGCGCGTCGCGG
>CAYQDV010000023.1:0-10338 GCA_964416295.1 uncultured Planctomycetaceae bacterium | reverse complement strand
CCGCTCCGGCTCCTGCGCCGCGTACTTCACCGGATCACAGGCCCCGGTGAAATCCCGCAGCAGCCGTTTGTGCGCGTCGCCCAGCGCCGCTGATTCCTGTACCTCACGGAGGAATTCCTCGCTCGTGCGCTCTGCCGCCATCAAGGCGAATCGCAGCTCGATATACCGCCGCAGCAGCCCATTGATTCGATAGTAAAACTCCTGCACGCGCCCGGCGGCGACCAGATCCTCGCCGATCAGTTTCTCCAACTCGGCCAAGGCCCACTCGTGTGCCGCCATGCGTCGCTCGAGGGGCGTCTCGACCGCAGCGCGACGCCGCCGACGCCGCCACCATCTCGCGAGCAGACCGGTCGCCGCCATGACCGCCACCACGCCGAGAATCCAGAACAGGATTCGCCGCGACAGCGGCATCGGCAGCGTCGCCGGGTCCTTCACGTCGGCCAGCGCCAGGTCGACGCGGACCGTGATCGGCTCGGTCGTGACCGTCCCCGTCAGCGTCTCCTGCGACCCGTCCGCCCGTTCGCGGTCGTCGGTGTAATCCACACGGATCGGCGGCACGGTCTGCTCGCCGGGCAGCGCGGCCTCCAGGCGAACGGTCTGCTCCGTGCGCACACTGACGTCGCCTTCGCTCCGCTTCGGTGAAGACACCTCCGCGACCGCGAAACCACCCAGAATGTCCTTGAACTCCGGCATTCGGACGTCGACCCCGCGCTCCGCCTCAACAACGAGGGTCAGCGTCACCGGCTCCGGCGCCGTGATCGCGTCGCGGTCCACGCGAACGGTCAGGCGGACCGGTCCGTCCGAAGCGTTGCGCGACACAGGGGAGCCGGCGGGCTGCGTCGCCGCCGGCGGCGTCCCCGTTTCATGGAAACAACTGCCGAGCAGCGCGACGCCTGCGACCAGAAGTGCCAGTGCGCGGCTCCCGCGCCCCGCTCGAGCAATCCCGCTGCTGATCGATCGCCGGTTCATCGTGCGCCGTCCGCCCTCACATCCTTGCCTCTCGGGCACGGAAAAAACGCGTCAGGGGTTCGACGAACGACTGACCGGCGACGAGTTCGATGCCCTCGGCCTTGATGCGTCTGAACAAACGACGCCGGTCTTCGGCCGCCGCCGTCGCCCGAGAGTGAAACGCGTCGCGAAATGCGGCGCTCGTCGTGTCCACCGTGATCTGCTCGCCCGTCTCCACGTCCACCAGCTCGACGAAGCGGACCTTCGGCATCTCCACTTCCCGCGGATCGGTGATGACGATGGGGATCAGATCGTGCCGCCGCCGGGCGATGCCGAGCGGCCGGCCATAATCGGTGTCCTGAAAATCGCTGATCAGAAACACGACCGCCCGATGGGTCGCGACGCGGCTGAGGTGCTCGATCGCCGCCGCCAGATCGGTCCCGCGGCCGGTCGGCTCCAGCGTCAGCAGTTCGCGGATGACCCGCAGGACGTGACGGGTGCCCTTGTCCGGCTTCACGTAGCGCTCGATCCGGTCCGAAAAACCGATCAGGCCGACCTTGTCGTTGTTCTTGATGGCACTAAATGCCAGCGTGGCACCGACCTCGGCGACGAGATCGCGCTTGAGCTGCCCGGCCGTTCCGAAGCCGTGCGAACCGCTGACATCCGCGAGCAGCATGACCGTCAGCTCGCGCTCCTCGCGAAACCGCTTCACAAACGGTCGCCCGTGCCGCGCCGTCACGTTCCAGTCAATCGCCCGGACATCGTCGCCCGGCACATAGTCGCGCACCTCCTCAAACTCCATGCCGCGTCCCTTGAACGCGGAGTGATACTGCCCCGCCAGCACATCACTCGCCATGTGCGACGTGCGAATATGAATGCGCCGAATCTTTTTCAGAAGCTCTTTGGGGATCATCGTGCAAAAACCGAAAGCCGAAACGCCGAAAGCCGAAAACTCACCGTCGGCATCGATGGGCGGCCACGCGCCAAACCACCGGCCCCCTCGCCGAGAGACCTTCCCGTCGATGCGGCGAAACCCAACCGATTCCGGCCGGCCGACGTTTCTGACTGAAACGGATTGTCAGTTGCTCCACGTGTCATATCTGCTTCGTCGTCACGTCGGTCCGCTTCACGATCGATGCCAGGATTCGCGTCAATTCGTCGGCCTCCCGGATCAATGGCGCCGTTGCCTCGGCGGCCAACACGCCGGTGCTGTTGCACAACTCCAGCCAGTACTGTGTTTCCGATGCCTCCTTCCTCGCGATGCTGCACCGATACGCGAAATCCGCGTTGCTGAACGCCTGATCCGCTTCACGAACATTGGCCCCCACAGACGTACCCGCGCGGACCAGTTGCCGCCCGATGACCCAACCCTTGGTTCCGCTGGGCAACCCGTCAACGACCTGCAGAATGGCCTCGGCAAATCGAAACGTCCTGTCCTTCAAGTCTCCCTGCAGTCTCGCCACGCCGATTCTCCAAGTCGCATACAATGGTCTTCAGGTGCAACAACGATTCTGGATTCCCCCGTTCCCGCTTTCAGCTTTCGGCTTTCGGCTTTCCTCACGGTACCGCCACATGATCCAGAATAATCTTGACAAGGTCATCGCTCGTCTGCTCTTCGGCCTCCGCTTCGTAGCTGACAATGACGCGGTGGCGCAAGACCGCCGGCGCCACGTCCTTGACGTCCTGCGGCGTCACGAAACCCCGCCCGGCCAGAAACGCGTTCGCCTTCGCGCCGAGCGTCAGCATCAGCGTCGCACGCGGCGATGCCCCATACTGAATCAGTCCCTTCAAATCGAGTTGATACGCCGCCGGATCCCGCGTCGCGAACACGAGGCTCACGATGTAATCCTTGATCTTGTCATCGATATAGATGTCATCCACCGCCTGCCGCGCCCGTGTGATGTCCTCCGGAGACATGACCGGCTCAACAGACGTCTGCGGTGTCGTCGTCGCCATGCGATCCAGGATTTCCCGCTCCTGCTCACGCGACGGATACGTCACCGTCACCTTCAGCATGAACCGGTCCACCTGCGCCTCCGGCAGCGGATAGGTCCCCTCCTGCTCGATCGGGTTCTGCGTCGCCAGCACCAGGAACGGATCAGGCAGCGGGTAGGTCTCGTCGCCAATCGTCACCTGCCGCTCCTGCATCGCCTCCAACAGGGCGCTCTGCACCTTGGCCGGGGCGCGGTTGATCTCGTCGGCGAGGATGATGTTCGAGAAGATCGGCCCCTTCCTGACCTTGAAGTCGCCCGTCTGCGGCTGATAGATGAGCGTCCCGATCAGGTCGGCCGGCAGCAGGTCGGGCGTGAACTGCAACCGCTGAAAGCCGGTGTGAATCCCGCGGGCCAGACACGACACCGTCAGCGTCTTCGCCAGACCCGGCACACCCTCGAGCAGAATATGCCCGTTGGACAGAATGCCGATCAACAGATGCTGCCACATCGCCTCCTGACCGACGAGGACCTTTCGCACTTCCTCTGTCAACCGACGAAAGGGTTCGCTTGCCGTCTTGATCGCGGCGTCAATGGGCCTGTAATCCACTCGTGTCACCGGATGGTTCCTCCCGTACATTCCAATCGCAAATACCGTATTGACCTATAGACGCATGCCCTGCCCGTCATCCTGTCAGATTCCCGCTTGTCGAACCAGACAAGCCGCGGAACCCGGGCAACACCGCCCGCAACCCCCATCGCACGCACGTTCTTACAGGACCTCGGCTTCGCCCCAACAACAATCCCTCCGCACGACCGAAGCCAGACGTTTTAGGTAGGCCTCGCACGAAATCTCGACCGCGCCAAACCGTTTCAGATGCGGCGTGATGAACTGCACATCGAGCAACGCAAACCCCCGCGCCCGCAGACGCTCCACCAGCGAAACCAACGCGACCTTGCTCGCGTCGCGCCGCCGATGGAACATGCTCTCACCAAAAAACGCCCCTCCCATCGCCACGCCATACAGTCCGCCCGCCAGCGCCCCGCCATCGAACGCCTCCACGCTGTGGGCGACACCAATCCGGTGCAACGCAGTGTAGGCCGCCACGATCTCCTCCGAAATCCATGTGCCCTCCGGACGGTCACCGCATGCCCGAATCACGGCGTCAAACGCCGTATCCGTGCGGACCTCGAATCGACCGCTGCGGCAGAGCTGTCGCAAGTTCCGCGACGCATGAAACGACTCCAGCGGAAGAATCGCCCGCGGGTCCGGTAGAAACCACCGTATCTCCCCCTCGACGTCCATCGGGAAGACGCCTTGGGCGTATGCGGCCAGCAGCAACTCAGGGGTCAGTTCACAGGCGGTCATGGCGTGCGCACAGCTTAGCCGGGCACGACGCATCTGTGAACGCCTCCCGGCGGTGGCTCAATCTGCACCATCGACCACCGCCGCGAAGATAGTGAAGCTGTGCCGACCGATCCTTGCCGACTCGGTGCGGCGAAATCGGCCGCCGCCACGGCGGTCTCGCTCGCGCGGAAAGACGGGCAAGATATGCCGAACAGGACCCGCGTCGACATGAGATTTCGCGACGCGCCTTTCCCGAACAATCAGGCAATTGTATGCTTGGAACGATCGGGCGAATCCCGGCCGGCGGATGCCTCCCGCAAACCGCCGCGAGAAACCGCCCGACCGGCGGCGCAACTTCGAGCGCCGCCGGCGGCATTGCGATCGTCCAGGAAATCTTGTTCCCGTCGCGGGCCGTTGACAGCCGCCGTTAACCGGGCGCACAGGCCAAACGTCCGGAGGCCTCGCAGGGGCGTGGCGGCCGGCCGGGACGGGACACGCACGACCGCGCGGGCATAGAGTCCGCGCGGCCGTGCTGTTTATTGGCAAGGCGTCATGCCCGTCGGCAGCGCCCGACGCCTCACGCATCAGCCGACGACGTCAATTCGTCGCGCTCGCCAAGCTTTCGATACCAGTACAGCGAATAGAGCGCCGCCCAAACGACGAACGCGCCCAGCCCGCCCATCAGCACGGCAAAGCAAAGCCAATCCGGCGCCACTATCCCGGCCAGCGCCGAAACAAGCCCGACAGACACCATGAACCGGGCGCCGGCGCGATGCGTCCGCTCCCACACGGCGTCATTCGCAAGGGTCCAGGGCGTTCGTATACCGACGTGGAGGTTTCGCCGAACCTTGCCGAGCCAGTTGCCGATGACGGCCAGCAGCAGACCCACGACGATCGACATGGTCGCGCCGATCTCGATGGACCGCCCGATTCCCTTCAGCAGCGCGATGAGGTGAAAGGCCAGCAGGGCCGTTACGATCGCCACACAGATGCGTCCGTACGTCGTGCGGAATCGTTCGAAGTTCCGCCGGAACGGCCCCAGCAGCGGCAGACCCGCCATCAGCCCGATCATCCCCAGCCCGATGGCGGGCATGAGAACCGCAGCCTCCCATCGAGGTCCCCAACCGTCCACCACTCCGTGAAGGTTCCAATGCATCGGAGCCGGATCCGGAAGGCGGCCGTACAGAGCCACGCTGAAGCCGCACGCGACCAGGACGATCGCGAACATGCCGACAAGATGGGATCGCGCAATCATGATCGGTCCTCCTCAACAGACGCCGTCGATCCGTCCCGGCCGGTGCCCGGCTTCGAATCACTACGACCGTCATGGCTGGGAAGCCCCTCGCCGGGGCTGGAAAAATGGTCCATCAGACAACGAACCACGTCTTCAACAACGCTGGTGTTGACGCGATAGTGAATGTGCTGGCCGGCCCGCCGATCACTGATCAGATCGGCGTTCTTCAGGGTCTTCAGATGAAACGACAGGGCGCTCGGCCGGACCCCCAGCCGCTCGGCCAACTGCCCCGCCGTCATCGGACCGCCGCGCAGGGCATTCAGGATGGCCCGCCGCGTTCCGTCCGCCAGCGCCTTGAATGAGCCATCAAACCCCAACATCTGACTTCCTTTCAATATTTCAACGACCATTGAATTATAACGGCATGTCCCCGTCGCGTTCACGAGAAATCCGACTGCGATCGTAATCCTTTGAAAACACAACATTTAAGAACGAGCCGCGAGTCGCCTCGAGCGATCGTCGGGACCCCGAAGAAAACCGCCGATAAGGACTTGACACCGCCATTGGAACGATGTACTATGTAACTAGAACATTAGAACATTCGACCCGTTCACGCGGTGCTGTTGGGTGCCCGCACGGAGTTGCTCGAATGGAAACGTCACAGACAGCCTTGTCGATCGACCCGCGTAGCGGAGTCCCGTTCTATCGACAGATCGTCGATCAGGTTCTGCTCGCCATCGTCGACGGTCGCCTCAAGTCCGGTAACCAGCTCCCGACGGTCCGGAAACTGGCCATCGACCTCCAGGTCAATCCCAACACGGTCTCCCGAGCCTATCGTGAACTGGAGATTCGCAGCGTCGTCACGACTCAGCGCGGCAACGGGACCTTCGTCTCCGCCGGCGACCGGGTCGCCGTGGCCGACACCGCAAAGAGAATGGAATTCCTCGAGAAGTTCTGCAATGAATGGGTGGCCGAGGCGGGCAAGTTCGGGTTCTCGCTCGAGGAACTCGTCGAGGCCCTGACCGACCGACTCGCCGACAGGAGATGACTCATGGGCACCTCGCTTCTCACGAATGACACCCGCACACCCCCGCAGGCGCGCATCCTCGGCTCGACCCTGCTGCTCATGGGTCTGGCAGTCGTGCTCGGTCTCTTCAAACCCTGGGAGGACGACAGCGCCGTGGAGGGCGCCGCCTTCTGGGTGGCCATCGCGATCGTCCTCTTTCTCGCGTGGCTGGGGACCGCCGGCCTCAAGGTCGCCGAACAGTGGGAACGCGCCGTCGTTCTGCGGTTCGGCGCCTACAAGGGTCTGCGCGGTCCGGGATACTTCTTCATCATCCCGATCCTCGACTATGTCTCACACCACGTCGACCAGCGCATCCGGGCGCGGCAGTTCGGCGCCGAAACGACCCTCACACGCGACACCGTCCCCGTCGACGTCGACGCCATCTTCTTCTACGTCATCTGGGATGCCGAGAAAGCCGTGCTCGAGGTGGAACACTACGAAGAAGCGATCCTCTTTTCCGCCCAGACGGCCCTGCGCGACATCATCGGAAAGCACGAACTCGCCGACATCCTCCAAAACCGCAAGGAACTCGGCCAAGCCCTTCAAGAAGTGCTGGAGACCAAGACCCACGACTGGGGCATCACGATCCAGTCCGTCGATATCCGCGACATCAAGATCCCCAAGCAACTCGAACAGGCCATGAGCAAGGAGGCCCAGGCCGAACGCGAACGCCGCGCCCGCATCATCCTCGGCACGGCGGAGACGGAAATCTCCGAAAAGTTTGCCACGGCCGCGAAACGCTACAAGGACAACCCCGTAGCCCTACACCTCCGCGGCATGAACATGCTCTTTGAAGGGCTTAAGGAAAAAGGCTCGATGGTCATCGTCCCCGCCAGTGCCCTCGAGAGCATGAACCTCGGCGCCCAGCTCGGCCTGACCGCCTTCGCCCAGGGCGGCGAGCAACGCACGAAAGAGTCCACCTGAGCGGCCACCGCTCGCTCGTCCGCGATGTCGCACCGGCGCCGCGCGCCGCTACGGACCCGTGACGGCGTCGACGTAACCCTGAATGTCCGCCCCGTCGGCGACGCCGTCCAGGTTCATGTCGGCGATGCACTGGCGCGCCGGATCGGTATCGCCGCCGAGCAGCACGGCGGTGAACGTGGCCGGGTCGAGCGCCGGAACGTATCCCGAACTCCGCAGAAACGCGTGCCGGATCCCCGGCCAGTCGGCACAGTCGATCGCGTTGTCCCCGGTGTAGTCGAACGAATTGCAACCCATCGGCACCGGGTTCCCGAAGCACGTCTGAAACGCGGCCAGGTCGAGTTCATCGACGTCGTTGTCGCGGTCGGCGTCGCCGAACAGCGTGACATGCGCCTGATCGACCGTGTACCCGACGATCGACCGGACCAGATCGGCCGTCATATTGTAGTCGATGTAACCGGGAATGATGTCCACCGCGTCATTGGGCGTGTGGTAATACGGATTGCAGGTGTAACATCGCTCGATCAGAACGCACGCTGGAATGCCCGCACTCTCGAAGGACCAGTGGTCGCTGAAGGAGTAGGTGCCGAAGTTCAGGAACGCGCCAAGCGTCCCGCCATAGCCGCCGATGGCCGCCGACACGCCGTTGACCACCGCCGCCGAGGCGTTCGTGCCGTAGATGTCCATCGCATACGCCCCGCTGTCGTGCCCGACCATGTCCGCCACGACGGCCTGGACGATGTTCTCGCCCGCGTGGGCGCTGACGAACGCACCGCTCCCGACTAGGCCCTGCTCCTCGCGGTCAAACAGAACAAACTTGATCGTCCGGGAGGCCCGATACTGCGACAGAACCCTCGCAGCCTCCATCACCATCGCGGTGCCGGTGGCATTGTCATCGCATCCGGGGTTGTTCACGGAGTCGAAATGGGCGCCCAGGACGTAGATGCGGTCCGGCAAGTCGCGCCCGATCTGCGTGGCCACGACATTGTAGTAGGTCGTCCCGTTATAGACAAAAGGCTCCATGTCGACCGCCAGGTTCATCGCCGACAGCGTAGCGACGATATTGTCGCGGGCCAGATCGTGTTCGGGACCGAACCCCCGGTTGTCCCCCATGTGCGTGTACAAGAGGTCGAGATGATAGTGCTGATAGACGGCCGTATCCACGTCCTGGGCGATCAGGTCGGCCAGAGGCGTCGCCACGGCGGCCTCCGCAACGAACACCGGTAGAAGGGCCGCCGCCGCAATGAGGCATTGGCCCACCAATGAACTCCCTCCGCGTGCTTTCATGAAACACCTCCTCGCTGCGCGTCGCGGACCGGCTCGGACCGCGCGGCAGTCGCTTCATGGTAACCCGTCCCGGCCCTTCAACGCAAGCACAGACACCTGACGAGCGGGCGCGTTTGCCGCGGCAAACGCGCCGCGATGAGCTTCAATTTGAGAGAAGACGTAGCGTCCGCCCCCCGTGGCGGACGTAGGATTTCGAGGCGTTCTGCGCGTTCCACGTTGGCCACAGGGGGCCAACGCTACTTCCGCGGCGGATTGTTAGACCCGTAATGAAGTGCTCGGACCCAGCGCGGGCACGGGCAACATCGCGGTCCTGGCACGACTGGCAGGCGCTGAGGTCGACACGAACGAGATCGACGGCCGTCGGCGGAGCCTGCTGTCGCTTCGGGATTCGCATGTAGCACAGGCTTCCAGCCTGTCATTCCACCGGCAAGATGCCGGTGCGGAACGTGTCGACAATCCTCTTCCGGCGGACAAGCGTTTGCGACGCCATCGTAATGAACCCGCGGTTCTCGGCGACCGGCGGTCGCGTGCGGGGGCATCGCACGGCGTTCGGGGCGCGGCGATCAGCGATCAGTCCTCAACTTTCAACCAATGGTAGGGTCCAAGGCCCCGGACGCACCGATTCGAGGCCCACATCTGTATGGTGCGTCAAGGAACGTACCCTACACGGCTTACGGACTACCCTCAGAAGGCACCGGCAATATCAGACCGTCGTCCAGAAGCGCGTCCACGGCATCCTCTGCCAGGGACTCCACCAAGTGCTTGAACCGAGCGTACGCGTTGCCTCTGGTAAAGGACGTTCCCAACCACGCCATCCGGCGAGTATACACATCATAGAGGTTGAGTTCATGCCGAACGCGCGGCTTCCGCGTCTGCCTTGTGCGACTTGTGGAATGCATCGTTCCATACGTGTTTGCGCTCTGCCCGTAGTAGAAGGTATTCGCTGATAGTGTGCCGCTTGTGGTCGTCGTCGAGGACACGTCCTCGTAGTAATCCGTTTGCCGCACAAACAGGACGGCATCCACATTCCTGTCGCTCAACAGACTGAATAGCTGATCGTCCGTGTATTTCCTTGTTGGGAGCATGATTGTCATGGAGGGCACGGATTCCGCCACCGATTCTTCAAAAGCATCGACGAACTTCGCCTCTGCCGTCTCTCGCTGCTCCAGATCAGTGTACATTGGGGCGATCAGGATACGATCGTATACCTTATCCCGGAAATCCGGATCAACGTATGACCGCATCTTTGTAGAGGCACAACCAGAGAGAACGATTACAACCAGCAGTAAGCTGAACCTGCTCATTTGTTACCTCTTTCTGCGAGAACGCCCCTGCCCTAACGTCCCTTGCGAAAAGGCCCGCTTCGTTTCCGCACGCTGGCCAGCGCGCACCACACATCACCAGCACCGTGGTGGAGTCGTTGATCAAACAGTTCAACCACCGCGTGAAAGGGACGGAGAAGTTCTGGACCGAATCCGGGGCCGAGTTGGTCCTGCAGGTGCGGGCCGCCTACCTGAGCGTTGACGACCGGGCCCGGCAGTTCCACGCCCATCGCCCCCGAGGCCGGGCCGTCGGCCAGAACCGCCGGAAATCCGCCGCATGA
>CAYQDV010000022.1:0-25730 GCA_964416295.1 uncultured Planctomycetaceae bacterium | reverse complement strand
CGCGGCGCCAACGATCTTGGTGGGCAATGCCCACCCTACAAGACTACGGAGTCAGACCCGGACGCGCCCTTGGTGCGTCTCGAGAAAGGCCTCGGCCTCGCGGCGCGGGAGGGCGCGGTGGTGCATGACGATGGCGGTCTTGGCGCGGCCGCCGGCGGCGCGGAGCAGGGCCGCCGCCTCGTCGTAGGGCAGGCCGGTGACCGTCGCGACGACCCGCGTGGCCCGGTCGGTGAGCTTGCGACAGGCGAAGCTGTTCAGGTCGACCATGAGGTTGCCGCAGGTCTTGCCGATCCGCACCATGGCGAGCGTCGTGATCGTGTTCAACACGAGCTTGGTCGCGGTGCCCGCCTTCATCCGCGTCGAGCCGGTCAGCACCTCCGGCCCGGTACACACGCGGATGTCGATGTCGCAGGGAACCGCGGCCTGGGACCGGGGCACGCAGGAGAAAAAGACCGTCGTAGCCTTTCTCTGCCGCGCGGCGATCAGGGCCGCGTGGACATAGGGCGTCGTGCCGCCTGTGGCGATTCCCATCACGACGTCGCGGCGGTCCACGCCGAGGTCGGCCACGGCCCGCGAGCCGTCGGTCCGTTCGTCCTCGGCCCCCTCGACGCTCCGCCACAGCGCCTTCCGCCCGCCCGCGATCACGCCCCGCACCGTCCGCGGGTCGGAGCAGAACGTCGGCGGGCACTCGGCCGCATCCAGCACGCCGAGTCGGCCACTCGTGCCCGCTCCCACGTAGATCAACCGGCCCCCGGCCTGCCACGCAGCGACCACGGCACCGATCGTCCGCACGATCGGCCGTTTCGCCCGGGCGACGGCCGCCGGCACGGTCGCGTCCTCGGCGTTGATCAGATCGAAGGCGTCGGACAGAGAACACTGGTCGATGTCCGCGGAGCGCGGGTTGCGCTGCTCGGTCAGCAGGTGAGCGCGAGAGGATCGGGGCTTCAAGGAACGACGGCCCGGCGGTTTGGGGCTTGTTGGCATGGAAGACTCCTGCGCCGGCTGCCGGTCCGGCGGTTCAATTCGCGTTCATGGCGGCTCGCAGAGCTGACCGAGCACGGCGGCCCGGGCGGCCCCGGTCACCCGCGGCAGGTTCGCCGGCACGCGGTCCACGCGGGCCGTAGCGAGCATCGCGAACGAGACGCCCTCCTTGGCCTGCGACGGGATGCCGTGATCCGCGGTCGTGGTGACGCGCGCCGATGGCGACACCTGTCTCACATACTCCCGCAGGCGGCGAACGAGCGTCCGATTGTTCGCGCCGCCGCCGCACAGGATGATCTCGTCGATGCGCAACGTCCGCCCTTTCGGCGGTCGGAGGTGCAGGACATAGGACCGCGCGATGTTGCGGGCGGCGCGATCGGTAGCGGTCGCGATCCAGTCGTCGGCTGCGATCTTGCGCCGCGCGTACCGCCGCAGGAGCCGCCGGACCCACGGCTCGCCGAACTGCTCCCGCCCGCAACTCTTCGGCGGCGACGCCCTCAGGTAGCGGTCGTCCGCCATCGCCTCGGAAAGACGCGCGTCAACCGTGCCCCGCGCCGCCCGGCGGCCCGACCGGTCATAGCGCTCGCGGCCGTCCGTGAAATGCCGGACGAGGGCGTCGATCACCATGTTGCCCGGTCCGGTGTCGAAGGCGACGACGTCCTCCATCCGCCCGCCGGCCGGCAGCCAGGTCAGGTTGGCGATGCCGCCGATATTCTGGATGATCCGCCCCTGCCGCCCATGGCGAAACAGCACCCAGTCCGTCCACGGAACCAGCGGCGCCCCCTGCCCACCGACCGCCATGTCCGCCTGGCGGAAGTCGCTGACGACCGGTGCCCCGACCCGCGCGGCGATGTGGGCGGCGTCGCCCAGTTGCAGCGTGCCGCTCGAGGCCCCCGCCGACGCGCGACGCCCCGGCGGCAGATGACACACCGTCTGACCGTGCGAGCCGGCGAGGTCCACGCCGCGGCCGAGTCTGCGGATCGCCACCGCCGCCGTGTGTGCAAAAGCGTCGCCGATATCCACGTTCAGGCGACAAAGCTCCTCGGTGTGCGTGCGAGCCGGCGCCATGGCTGCGAGGATCCGCTCGCGGAGAGGCGGCGGATACGCCCGGTGGCAATGCAGCAGGACCCGGACGCGCAGGGCCGCGCCGCGACCGCCGATCTCACAGGCCACCGCGTCCACGCCGTCGGCGCTGGTCCCGCTGTTCAACCCGAGAACGATTCGACTCCGCCGCGCCATCCATCCGCCGCTCCGCGCCAGTATCAGCGCCGGACATTCTTTCGGACGCCGTCGCGCTTTGCAAACCCCGGCGTCGACCGGCTGCCGAACGCCGCCGCGCTCTCGGTTGGAACCGAGAAGGGATTCTCGGTCCAGCATGTGCACCGGCCGCGGAGGTCCGGAGTTCGACGGCCGTATCAGGACTGAAAAGCCTTTTGGGAGAAAGGAAAGATCGATCGGGCGGCGGATTGTGCCGACGTTGGGATCGTGGGAAATCCCACAGGAGGCGAAATGAGGCACGCCGTCGATCCACGTTCCCGCGATCCGAGCCCTCGGACAGCGTCGCTGGCCGCCGTCGGCTCGCACGCTCTGCCGGCCGTGCCGGGCGGTCACGCCGCACCGGTGACGCAATCGATCTCGGTTTTACCGGATGTCTTTTCCGGCCTTCGGCCCGCTCAACTGGAAGCGATCCTCTCGCTGGGCGCGGCGATGGAAGCGAAGGACGCCTACACACAACGACACTCGATGAACGTCTCCATCTATGCGATGGAACTCGCTCAGGCTCTCGGTCTTGCGGACCGCCCGTCCGAACACATCTCGATCGCCGCCCTGCTGCACGATATCGGAAAGATCGGCACTCCGGACGCCATCCTGACCAAGCCCGGCCGCCTGACCCGGGCCGAGTACGCGGTGGTCAAGCGCCACCCCGAGATCGGCGCGGCCCTCGTTCAACAAATCCCATCGCTCAGCACGCTGGCCACCGACATCCTGCATCATCACGAGCGGTATGACGGACGAGGCTATCCCGCCGGACTGGCGGGCGAGGAGATCCCGCTCGGGGCACGGATCATCCACGTCGCCGACAGCATGGAGGCGATGCTGTCGCCGCGCTGCTACGACTCCGGCGGCGGGATGCGGCGCGTCCTGTCCGAGCTGCACCGCGGCCGAGGCGGTCAGTTTGACCCCCGCGTCGCCGACGCCGCTATGATCTGGCTCACCGCTCGTCCCCCCCTGCCTGCGACCTCGTGGTGGGCGCTGGCGCAGAAGCGCAGCCGACCGGATTGAGGCGGCCGGCCGCTCACCGCCGTGTGCCCCGTCCGTGGATGCTCGGTCCAGCGCCGGCCTGTTGCGGTCGCGGCTCTGATCGGGCACTGTCTCATTCATGTCGGGAGACCTGCGAAGGCCCATGAGACAGGTGTAGCACCATGAGCCTCTTGCGCGCCATCCTGTTCGAAAGCCCGATCTGGCTGGGGGTCGGGTCGTTCGTATTGTTCGCGGCGGTGGTGCTGGGGCGACGGCGTTGGACGGGGACGGCGCGGGCCTATGCCCTGCCCGGCGTGATGGTGCTGACGGCCGTCTTGTTCGTGCTTCAGTGGGTGGTCGTGACGGATCGGGAGCGGATTCTGGCGGCGCTCGACGGGTTCGTGGCGGGGATCGCCGCGGAACAGACGCCGGCGTGGGCGCGGTTCATCGACGATGGCTATGAAGGCGAGGACCAGGATCGCGACGCGGTCGTGGCGCTGATCCAGTCCGCGCTGACGTCTGTCGACGTCTATGACACGCGGCTGCGCCGGCGGGACGTGACGGTCGACGACGACCGGGCCGAGATGGTCCTCGGAGCGGTGGCGACGGTCCGCCTCCGCGGAGGAGCGGGGGCATTTCACACCGGGCGGTGGCGGATCGGCTGGGCGCGCGGCGCAGAGGGCTGGCGCATCCGCTCGATCCGACCGGAGAGGATCGACACGATGGCGGTGGGCGGCCTGAAAGAGCTAATCCGTTCGATGCCGTAGCTACGAGTGGCGGGCGGAGGCATTCGCCAGCGGACAGCCGTCACCGACCGGCTGGAAATCGGTGTCACAGTGGCTCATCCGCGGGGCAGCTCGGGCCAGGTCCATGCCTGCATCTGTTCGAGTCGGGCGGCGTGCGTCAGGTCGACGTGCAGCGGCGTGACGGCGATGTAGCCCTCGCGGATGGCGCGGAGGTCGGTATCGCCCTCGTCGGTCGACTCGCCGAAGTCGCCGGAGAGCCAATAGTAGGGGCGACCAGCGGGATCGTGGCGCCGCTCGAAGCGTTCGATCAGCGATTGTGTGGATTGCCGCACGACGCGGACGCCTTTGGGCCGGCCGGGACCAGGCGCGGGCAGATTGACGTTGTAGAGTCTGCCCGGCCGCGCGTCTTGCCGGAGGATCTGATCGATCACCGGCTTCGCCAGGCGGGCGGCCCGATCGAAGTCGGGTTCGTCGGAAGTTTTCAGCGATACGGCGATAGACGGACACCTCAGGATGGCGCCCTCGGCGGCGGCCGCGACGGTACCGGAATAGAGGACGTGAACGCCCACGTTCGCGCCGTCATTGATGCCGGAGATGACCAGCTCGGGCCGCTCGGGCAACAGGGCGTTGACCGCGAGCTTCACGCAATCGGCGGGGGACCCCTCGACGCCGGTGCCGTGAAACGCGCCGTCGATATGCACGTCGCGGCACAGGAGTGGATGGCGGATCGTAATGGCGTGTGCGGCAGCGGACTGGACGGTCTCCGGAGCGACGACATCGACCTGCATGTCGGGGTCGGCGGAGAGGACGCGGTACATCGCAAGCAGGCCGGGGGCCAGGATTCCGTCGTCATTGGCCAGCAACACGCGCATCGGCCCAATTGTATGAGCGCTCCGCGGCTCGTACAATTCCGGCCATCACGCGTTTTGAGTGGAACCGATCGGGCCTGTGCGGGCGATCTCGAGCGCGTGGGCGGCGCGGCCAATGGACATGACCAGGATCGAAACGACCCTTCCGCAACCCTCGCCCATGATGGGGGCGATTTGCGCGTGTCTCGCGACCGTGGGACTCGTCGGCGTCGCCTACGCCCCAACCATCACCGCGGGGTTCGCCAATCGGGAGGACAGGTCGTACGTCTTTGGCACGCGCGGCATCTGGACCCTGACGGACCCATCGGTGACAGGCGCCATCGCGCACGGCGCCTCTCCCGCGCAGGATATCTATCTTCTGTTGCGTGACTTGGTAAAAGACGCGTTCAATCGCGTCCACTATCCCGCCGGAACCGGCGGTTACTACCAGCCGCTCGTGGACCTCTCGTTCATGGTCGATGCCCGGCTCACGGGCGATTCGGAGGCCCGGGCGTTCTTCTTTCACCTGACCAACGTCGGCCTGCACCTGCTGAACGTCGCCCTGGTGTTCGCGCTGGCTCGGGCGTTGTCGGGGTCGATCGGCTGGAGCGTCCTGGCGGCGTTGTTGTTCGGACTTCATCCGCTCCAGGTCGAGAGCGTCGCGTGGGTATCCCAGCGCATGACGCTGCTGGCGGCAGCCTTTTCGTTGTCTGCGATGCTCGTCCACTTGAGATACGCGCGCACCGGCCGCCTCGCGTGGATCATTCCACTGACGCTTCTGTATGTCGCGGCGGTGCTGTCCAAGCCGACGTTTCTGGCACTGCCGCTGGCGCTGCTCCTGCTCGACACCTGGCCGCTGCGGCGTCCGCTGTGGCGCTCCATTGTTGAAAAAATACCCCTGTGGCTTACGATGCTGCTGGCGACAGCGGTGCTGCTCGGCGTGCGCGTTCACGCATCGCCGGCGCAGGACTACGCCGGTTTCATCGCGTCGGCCGTGTCGAATCTCTCATCGTTCGTACAGCGCGTCGCATGGCCGGTCGCCCTGGCTCCGCTCTATCCGATACCCGCCGCGAGCGGCGGTCTCGCCTCCGCCGATGTCGCGGTCGTGGCGCTGGCGGCCCTCGCGCTGATCCTGTCCGCGCGGACCCGCCCGCCGTTGTTTGTCGCTCTCGCCGGGGCTGCGGTCATGGTCCTGCCGGCCTTGGTCCACCTGCCGTACACCCCGCGCCTGCTCGGTGACGAGCACCTCTATGCGGCGCTGATCGTGCCGATCCTTGCGGCGGTCGCGTGGCTGTCGCCGGCCACGGGGACCGTGCAGCCCGCCTGGCGCCGTGGCATCGCCGCGGCCTCGGTTGCGATCGTAGTCTGTTTCGGAACCCTCTCGCGGCGCCAGACGGCGGTGTGGCGCGACGGCGAGAGCTACTTCCAGCGCGTCGTGCAGACCTCTCCGGGCTGGGACGAGGGTTACGCCGGGCTGATCGACTGGTACCTGCGACGCGAGGATGACCGGGCGCTCGAATGGGCGCGGCGGGCCTGCGCCGCCGACCCGGACAGCCCGCTCGCACAGTTCTGCCTCGGCACCGCCCTGCTCGCGCAGCCGGGCGATGCGGAGCTTTCCATCGAGCCGCTGAGGAAGGCACTCGCTTCCGACCGAGACTGGGTCGCCTGCCTGCAAAACCTCGGGGCGGCGCTGGCCCATACGGGACGCAACGAGGAGGCGATCGAGTATCTCGAACGTGCCCGGACGCTCGATCCGGGATCGTCCGACATCCGGATCGACCTCGGATTCGCCTACCTCAAGGTCGATCGACCGGCCGAGGCCCGCGCCGAGCTGCAGATCGCCCTCAACAAACGCAGCGACCCGATGGTTCACATGGGGCTGGCGATCGCGTGGGCGGAAAACGACAACATGGAATACGCCCGTCGACATCTCGTCGCGGCCCTGTCGCGGGACAGCAGCTTCGCGGCCCGGGCGGCGCGGATGCCGGCCCTGCGGGCGCTGATCCACCAGCCCGAATTCGAATCTCTGCTCGACGCCGCGCCCCCGTCGCCGCCGGTCGACGGGGAGGCATGGTCGCTGCCGACGGCCGGCACCGGCAAATTGTAGCGGTCACGGCGGGGATCCTGTGTCGCCATCGACGCACATGCCGGACGGGGTTGCCGCAACGGGGAGATTCGGATTTCGGATGAGATGCGGGTGGCCTGTGATCGCCTGCGCCTGCGCCGGCAATGGGGGTCCGCGATCACGGCGCCGGCAGAACTGCGAGGACGCCAATGACGGCCGATGAAGACATCGTTCTGACCCGTGCCCAGGTCCGCGAGGTCGATCGGCGGGCCATCGAGGAATACGGCATCCCGGGCATTGTCCTGATGGAGAACGCCGGCCGAAACGCCGCCGACGCAATCCGACGGCGGCTCCGCGGCCGCGGGCGGGTCGCGATCGTCTGTGGGCGGGGCAACAACGGCGGCGATGGGTTCGTCATCGCCCGGCACCTGGCGAACGCGGGGATCGAGGTCGAGTTGTTTCTCGCGTGCGACCCCGAACGGCTATCGGGCGATGCGGCGACGAATCACGAGATCGTCCGGCGTATGTCGCTGCCCGGCCACCCGTTTGACACGGCCGATCGAATCGAATCGCTCGCGGATCGACTGGCGGCGGCCGAGGTGATCGTCGATGCGATTCTGGGAACCGGCTTTTCCGGCGACGTTCGGGCACCGCTGGATCATGCGATCGACGCCGTGAACACCTCACATATCAAGACTATCGTGGCCATCGACGTTCCCTCCGGGTTGGACTGCGACACGGGGCGCCCCTCCAACGCCACGATCCGGGCCGGCGCCACGATCACATTCGTCGCACGAAAGCCCGGATTCGACGCGCCGGGGGCGTCAGATTTCACGGGAGAAGTCCACGTTGTCGATATCGGCGCGCCCGCTACATTGGTCCGGCAAGTCGCGGCCGGATAGATCCGTGGTTGAGCACGGGTGACAAAATAATCGTCTGCAGGAGCGGCCATTGCGGTGTGGGACCGGCTGATTGTGTGAGACCGGCTAATTGTGTGGGACCGGCTAATAGCCGGTCCCACACTGTCGGCTGGTTCCGCGCTCTGTCCTGCTGAACCATCATCGGTCAATCTCCGAGAAACCGGCGGCACCACGCGACCGTGCCGTCCAGGATCGTCTCGTTCGCCGCAACCGTCCTCATACCGTGGTCGCTGGCGTCCAGTTCCCGGAGGACCACATCCGTCCCGCTCTTCTTGAATGCCGATTCGTAGGCTCGGCCGTGTTCGATGGGGACCAGCTCGTCGCCCCGCCCGTGAAAGATCAGCAGCGGGCACGGCCGTCGGGCGAACACCGACGGCCCGTCTGTTTCCGGAAGCCCCGTCAGGAAGCCCTCCCCCAGCGCCATCCCGTGGTGGTCCAACCAGCCTTGTTGCCGCAGCAGGGCGCCGGCCGCGTCGTTCATCTCCCGATCGACCAGCGCCCGCGGATCGGCGACCGGCGCCCAGAAGACGGCGGCGCGAAGTCCGGCCACGCGTTCGGAGGCCCGCGCGACGGTGAACGCCCCGAAGCTGCTGCCGACGAGGCCCAGCCGTCCGACATCGCACCCAGCGTCGTCGCCGGCCGCGGCGACGACCGCCAGCAGGTCGTCCACCAGCCGATCGGCGCTCAGGTCGAGAAACCGGCCGTCGCTCTCGCCGCAGCCGCGAAAGTCGAACCGCATGCAGGCGATTCCGGCCCGCTCCAACCGCCTCGCCAGCCGGACAAATCGATAGCACGTTCCCACGCGCGTGCCGGTCAGCCCGTGGCAGCAGATCACCAACGGCGCAGGCTCACGCGCTGCGCGCGACGACGGCAGATGCAGGCAGGCCGCCAGCCGTTCTTCGCCGATCGGGATGTCAAGAAACGTCTGCAATGTCTGGTACCTATTGTCCGCGTGCGAAGGGCGCTTATAATCGACCGCCGAACGCAGAACCAGGAGAAGCCGGCATCGACCATGGCCCAGCTTGGTGTCAACATTGATCACGTTGCTACGGTTCGCCAGGCGCGGCGGACGGATGAGCCGGACCCCGTCTGGGCGGCGGCGGAGGCCCAGCTTGGCGGAGCGTCGTGCATCACGTTCCACCTGCGGGAAGACCGGCGGCACATCATCGACCGTGACGTGCCTTTGCTCAAGGAAGTCGTCGTCACCAAGCTCAACATGGAGATGTCCATCGCACCGGAGATCGTCGACATCGCCATCCGGACGCAGCCGACTCAGTGCAGCCTCGTTCCCGAACACCGCGAGGAACTCACGACCGAGGGCGGGCTGGACGTGATCCGCCACGCCGATCGCGTTGGTGCGGCGGTCCGGCGGCTGAAAGACGCCGGCATCTGCTGCAGCGCGTTCATCGAGCCGCGACCGGAGCACATCCGGAAGTCGGCCGAACTCGGCTTCGACGCCGTCGAGCTGTGGACCGGCGGCTATGCCAACGCCCGTAGCGAGGCGGAGCGTCGCGAGGCCCTCAGCATTCTGCGGGCCGGGGTCGACGTCGGCCGCGAATGCGGCCTCGAGGTCCATGGGGGCCACGGCCTGACCTATCGCAACGTCGCCGCCATCGCGGAGATTCCCGGCTTTTGCGAGTTCAACATCGGGCATAGTATCATCGCTCGGGCGGTCTTTGTGGGGCTGCGTGCGGCCGTGCGAGAGATGAAGGAAACTCTCGATCGGTGGTCCCCGGAGGCGGACGGCCACGGGCCCGCGGAGACTTGAACCGGCGCGGGCACGGCGCCCCCGCGACCGAAGCCCCTGCGCAGCCAGAGGAGGCCGGCCATGTTTCATGGATGTTGGGTCGCGCTCGTCACGCCGTTTCGAGACGGCGAGATCGACGAGCCTGCGCTCCACCGTCTCGTCGACCACGTCATCGGCGGCGGGGTCGACGGGTTGGTACCGTGCGGGACCACCGGTGAATCGCCGACCCTGTCGGCCGCCGAACAGGCCCGCGTGATCGCGACGGTCGTCACGCGGGCGCGCGGCCGCGTGCCGGTCCTGGCCGGCACCGGCACGAATTCAACCGCGAGCACGCTCCGGCATTCCCGCGCCGCGATCGAGGCCGGTGCCGATGCCGTCATGCTGGTGACGCCTTACTACAACAAACCGAACCCCCGCGGACTCTATGAACACTTCAGCACCGTCGCGAAGGCCGTCGAGGCCCCGGTTGTGCTGTACAACATCCCCGGTCGGACGGGCGTCGAGATCGACGTCGACACGCTCGTTCGCCTCCACGCCGAACACGACAACATCGTCGCCGTCAAACACGCGACCGGATCGGTGGACGGGGCCAGCGCCCTTGCCGCCCGCAGCGACATCACGATCCTGTCCGGCGACGACACGCTCACGCTGCCGCTCATGAGCGTCGGAGCCGCCGGCGTCATCAGCGTGATCGCCAACCTGTTGCCGGCGGAGACCAAGACTCTGACGGACGCCGCTCTTTCGGGGGACTGGCCGAAGGCACGGGCGGCTCACCGGCGGTTGTTTCCGCTGGCCTGCGGGTTGCTGCGGCTCGATACCAATCCGATTCCGATCAAGACCGCGCTGGCGATGCGCGGGATGATGACCGAGGCGTTCCGCCTCCCGATGTGCCCGATGGACGAGGCCCAACGACGACGCCTGGCCGACCTGCTGGAGGTCGATTCGGCCACAGCCGGCAGCCGGCTGCACAATGTGCCGGGGCCGGTCGCATGAATCCGTTGTCCACTGCCATGACCGACCCGTCCTACAAACTGATCGATGCGTCGCCACCCGCCGGGCATCCTCTGGTCCAGCGCGTGCGGCATATCTGCGGGCTGACCATCTCGATCCTCATATTCTGGTATGTCGGCTGGTGGGTGGCCGGTCCGTCCGACCCCATGGGCCCGGTCACGCTCCTTCTGGTCGATCACGGCGTGATTGCCATGGCGGAAATCCTGGGGATCGCGATCGCGGCCGGCGGCCTGGCCGTCGCCGTCAGCGGACCCCGGTCGGGCCACGCCGGCCCGCTCGCCATCGCCACGGGGTTGGCCGCTCTCGGCGCCCGCGGCGGGAAGATGGACACGCTCATGATGCTGCGATTGTCCAGCAGCGATGCAGGGCTGCACACCTATCCCGCGACCGAGATGATCGCCGAGACCTGCCTCTGGCTTGCCGTCATTGCCGTCGGATTCATCATCGGACGCTGGGTCGAAAGCTGGTTCGGTCCCGAGCCGCCGTCCGGACCGGCCCGAAGGGCGCCGGTCGACAGTGCCGGCGAGATACGGCAGGGAATCGGATCGACGGTCGTCTGCGCTCTCGTGGCCTACAACGTCATACGCGTCGCGGGCGGGCTGCCGGAGGACGCGATTCTCACAGGGCAGATCTATTTCGCCGTCGGTCTGGGATTCCTGCTGTCGACGATGCTGGCCCAGTGGATTTTCCGGCCGTCGTCCCGGCTGTGGGGGCTGATCGCGGTGGCGGTCGTCGCCATCGTGGCCTACACGATGAACGGCCCCGATCCGTCGGCGATGCCCGAAGCCGGCGAGCCTGCGGTCTATGTGATCCTCACGGCCGCGGCGCGACCTCTACCCATCGAATACGCCGCCCTCGGAGCCATCGGCTCGCTCATCGGGTTCGGGCTTGGCAATCGGCTCCACACCGACAGCGACGCCCTGCCGGACTGAGACTTCACCCTCCGGCGTCGGCTGCTGATGTGGCCTCGGCGCGCGGCGGCGGTGGCGGGAACAGCGACTCGAGCGCTTTTCGAAGACTCTTGAGGGGCCTGGGGCTGAGGTCCGGCTCTGCGAGCGTGCCCGTGACACGAACCTCCATCAGTTCGCGCGACGCGCCTTCGAGGAGGTCGGACAACACGGGCACGCGAAACCGGATCGGGCTGCCCGCCAGCAGGGTGACGTCCAACCGGCCGTTTTTCAAGTCCATGCGGCCGCCGCCGACGAACGACATGGCCTTTCCCTGGAGGTCGAGCTCGTGCAGGGTCAGTGTGTCATCGGTGATGAAGAACTTCAGCCGGCCGTCATGAAACACGTTTTCATCCGGTGTCAGGTTGAGCACCTGAAAGATCGACCAGACCAGCGGCAGTTTCCAGACCTGGGCCTGGCGGAGGAACAGCTCTCCGCCGCCGTCGACCCGCCGGACCGGCCCCGTTCGCCCACGCAGGAAGATATTTCCGTAGATGTATCCCTGCGTGGGTTTTGGGGATTTCCGGTCCTTCGCGGCGTGGGCGCGGCGCGGCAGCGATGCGAGATACGGACCGATGCGGGCGTCGCGCACCGTCACGGCCAATCGATATTCGGTGTTCGAGCCGGGGAAATCGACCTCGGCCGAACCGCTCGCCGTGCCCTCATAGAGTTCCGCCGAGGCGTCGGTAATCGACAACATCCGCGAGCCGGCGGGAAGCCGAAGCTCGGCCCGAGCGTTTTCGAGCTTCCAATGAGACAAGGTCACGCGCTCGAGATCGGCGTCCGCGTCCAGATCGACGGCGCCGTCTTCTCCGATCACGACCCGCCCGACCAGGTCGCCCGTCGCGCCGCGCAGCTTGAGACCCAGGTCGGCGGACGTGTCGCTCAGGGCCAGCCGGCCCGCCGCCTGCCAGCGTGTCTTGCCGGACGCATCGGCTTCGAAGTGGATCGGATCGAGATGCAGGTTGAATTGTCCGGCCGCATGGGCCGCCTCCAGGTAGCGGGCCAGCGCGGGCGGCAGAGCGGAGACCAGCGCGTCATTGAACGTCATGTCCGTCGCGTCGACCTCGAAGGTGCCACACCAGCCGGGAGACGTCAGGTCGACCGCGCCGGTCATCTGAACGTCACCGTCGCCGACGCGTCCGCGCAACGAGACGATCTCGATGCGGCGCTCCGTCAACAGGGCCTTCGCCGCCACGGAGCGGAGCGTCAGGGGCAGACCGTCAAAACGGAGGCGAGCGTCCGCGATTTCGATTTCGGAACGGTATCGAAGCGTCGGGGCCGCGTCACACACGGAATAATAGATGTGGGTCTTGACATGGCCCGTTCCCGCCAGATCGAGCCGATCCCACGCCGAGCGCACGTCTTTCGGCAGCGTGTCGTACAATTCTCGATCGAGCGACAGGCCGTGGCAATCGAACTCAAGGTCGGCGAGAAACCCACCGGGCCGGCGATGGACGGCGCCGCGCCCCACAATCGTTGCCGACCCGTGTCGCCCGCGGAGATCCATGATCGTCACGTCGTCCGGGCGGATGTGGAGCGTGCCGTGGACGTCCTCAATGGCATAGGGAATCTGATCGTAGCGGATCGACGCGTCTGCCAGATCCGCGCGAAAGTCGTACACGACCCCGACATCGCGATCGTGCAGGGACGCCGTTCCGAGGAGGTCGACCGTGCCGTCCGGCTGGAACTGGGCCAAGGCTCCGCGGCCGTCGGCCGGAAGCGCCGAAGCGAGCGCCTCATCCAAGCGTATCGAACGGGCCTCGATGCGAAGTTCGACGTCCGGCGGCGCGTTGGCCCGCATGGACGCATCGCCGTCGATGCGGACCGAGCCGTCGCCGTGTTGGCCGGTCAATCCGTTGAACCGGAGACGCCCGTCTTCGACGCGGACCTGTCCGAAGACGCCGTCGAGCGGATAGGGGAACTGCTCGAAGGTCACCTGTGCGTCGACGAGATCGGCCGCGACCGCCACGCTCCAGGGCGGCTCCGGATCGCGTTTCACCGCACCGGGGCGGTGCAGGTGAAGGTGGATGTCCGCGGTGCCACGCGGATTGAACTTGCGGAAGACGTCCCGATACCGGTCCGAGAGCGCTTCATAGAGCGCCACGTCCAGAGGAACGGTGGCGGCTTCAATGGTCACGTCGACGGAGGCCCGCCGAGTCGTGCGGTCGATCCGGCCATTGATGTCGAGCGTGCCGGACCCGTGCCGCCCCCGCAGGTGTTCGATCTCGACGAGCTTGCCGTCAAACCGGATCAACCCCTGAAGATCCTGGACTTCGTACGGGAATCGGTGATAGCGGCCGACCACGCCCAGCGCGTGCAGCTCGCCCTGAAACGCCAGCCCGCCTCCGCTTCCCGGCTCTCGAATCAGCCGACCGTCTACTGCGAACGGGCCGTGAGGGTCGTAGTCCCGGAGAAACTTCCGGAACCCCTTCGGCAGGTGCTCATCGGCGAGCAATTGCCCTCGCAGCTCGCCTTCTGGCGCCGGCAAGCCGTCACAGCGGACCGCCAGGTCGATCCCGATCTCCGCCGGCCGGCCCTCGTCGACCGGATCGACCGTCCCCTTGAGCCGGCACAGGGCGCCGTTGATCTCGCCCGCCAGATCGACGCCGAGCCGGGTGCCGCGCAGCTTCAGCGTGCCGTGAATGTCAGTCATGAGAACGGCGGGGGAGGGAGCGTCGGCGCCGGGCCGCGTGGCGGGGCCGCTCGTCGCCGCCGACGGATGGAACAGGGCCAGCGGCAGCGAACAGCGAACGTTGCGCAGCTCGATCTGGTCGTCGCGGTCGTTCGGTGAGAGCGTGTCATAGGTCACGCGGCTGAGCTTGATCTCGCCCTCCAGGCCGATCCGGCGAAACAGTCTCTGATAGAACTGCGGTAGTTGCAGGCCAAGGGTGCGGACGTCCACAAACGGCGCATTGGTCAGCAGGCGGTCGTCGGGACTGAGGATGACGGTCGTTCGCTCGGCCGGATCGCGCAGCCGCCGGACGTCGATACAATAGGCGGACTCGATCTGACCGTGCGGCCGCACGTCGGCGTCCAGCTCGACCCCCGGTCTCCCGCCGGTTTCATCTCCTTCCATCTCGTGTCGGCCGGTGGCATCCACGGTCACGATGACGACCCTGGCGCCGCGGAGGGTGATCGTGGGGCGATGGGCGGAGCCGCTCCGGGTGTGCGCGTCGCGGTAGCCCAACAACAACCGCCAGTTTTTCACACCGGTGTCGATGTTGCGGACCAATGTGATCTCCGGTTGCGTGGCGATGATGCGCTCGATGCGGAACGCACCAAACAGGAGCCGCCAGGGATTGTGGATCAGCGTGAGAGAGCTCGCGCGGAATATACGACGTGTGTCGAAATCAACAGCGCTCGGGTCCAGCGCGTCGCTGTAGGGCGTCGCCACCTCGACATCCTTCAGCGTGATGCCCCCGAACATGCTGAACCGCGCCTGTCCGACCCGTACATCGCCCGAGGTCACCTCGCGGAGGTAGGAGACGGCGCGCCGGCGGATAGCCGCGTCCTCGGTGCTGAAGTGATAGGCGCTCAGGCCGGCGAACAGGACGAAGAAAAACGTCGTGCCCAACCGACGCCGCGTGAGGGAGACAGGATGGCGATTCAGCGTCTTCCGCAGGGCGCGCCGCCGCCACGGCGCCCGTCTGCGGTGTGTTCTGAATCTCCAGAAGATGCCCACGGCCCTGACCTCATTCTGTTCCGCACGCCGGCGCGGCGCCCCGCCCCGAACGGTGCCACAGCGTATGGACCGCCGCCGCCGCGAGTACGAACACACCCGGCATCGCCGGAACGCGATAGCGCACCGAGCCGACGAACACCACGTGCAGCAGCGTAAAGTACGCCGCCGGCGCCAGCAACAGCGCGAGTGTCCACAGCCGGCGGTGCCAGCACACGATGCCGATGAGCGCCGCCGCAAACACCGGCGCCACGGTCAGCCATCCGAACGCCGTATAGGCCGTTGATAAATAGCCTGGAGCGTTCGGCGTGACCGACCACGTCCGTCGAAGTTTGTTCCACGCGAGCGCGACGACGCGTCCGCTGTGCGACCGGGCCCACGTCAGCGCCGCGCCCCGCGCAATGCGATCGCGCTCAAACTCGTCGGTGTTATCGGGAAACGCCGGATACCGAATGCGGTCCATACCCGGTCCGCCATCCGCCCACGGCCCCCACGCCTCGAGCAGACTCGCTCCGCTGCCGGTGCGCACGGGCACAAGGCGCCCGAACAAGCGATGGTTTCGGATGACCGTTGGCGCCAGAATCAGTCCGCAGGCGCCGAGGAACAGCCCCGCGACGCGCGGGCGCCGCGGTCGCGGCGCCCGGTACCACACGAGCGGCAGCAGAACCACCGGCAACAAGAGACCGCTGCTGCGCGCGAGGATCGCCAGACCAAGCGTCGTGCCGCCCAGCAAGGCCCATCGCGTTTCCGCGCGGCCGTTGAGGCGGATGATGGCATAGATGCCTGTCAACAACAGCGTCACAAAGCACGTTTCGGTCAGGACCAGCCCGTGAAAAAAGACGATGATAGGGTCGACCGCGAGCAGGGCAGCAGCCATCAGACCGACCCCGTCGCCGGCCAGACGCCGGCCGATCAGCGCCAGCAGCAGCACGGCCGTTGCTCCGAACAGTACGTTGACCGCCCGGCCGAATCGCATCATCCCCCGGACATCGCCGTCGCCGACGAGGCCCAGCCGGAGCCCCGCCGCGAGGATCGCCGGATACAGCGGATCGGTTCCCGCTCGAACGATGCCGTCGGCCGGCACAGCGCCGCTCGAGGGCGCCTCATCGATCGGCCCGTGGCCGGCGGCAATGTTGCGGGCGACGCGCAGGTATCTGTGCGAATCCGGATAGTCGAACCGCCCGGCGTCCCGCTCGGCGTACAGAACGACCGCTGTCCGTGCGGCCAAGCCGACCACGACGATCACGCCGAGCCATTTCCGAAACCGCGACCGCCGTTGCATCGCCTCGCCCACGCCGAAGTGCGCCATCTGTCGTGAAACCTTCAGGAGTCGATGACCCCGTCACACACCGAGGAGGGCGAACGGTCCATTCGCAGTTCCTGCCCGCGCCGCTCCACAAGCACGCCGCCCGGAAACTCGATCGCACACCGCTTTCCGTCCCCGGCCGCCAGACGCGCCGCCGCCTCCAGCCGTTCGAAGCCGACGTCCTGAAGCCCGACCCCCAGTTGTCTCAATCCCGCCCGAATGACTTCCGTCTGAATCAGACGCGGCCAGCCGGCAACCGCTGCCGCGCTCCAGACGATCGACCGGTCGTCGCGCCGAATGCGCGAATGGTTTAACGCGTCCTGGGCAAACGACCTCAAGGCCTCATCCGCGCACCGGGCCTGCGTCGCCAGCCGCGTCAGGGCCGTCACGACCTGCGGATTCAGCGTCTGTTCGAGCAACGGCAGCACGGCGTGACGAATCCGATTCCGCGTGGCGGTTAGGTCGGCGTTGGTCGCGTCCTCCCTGAAGCCCAGTCCCCGCGTAGCGAGGTAGGCACGCAACTCCGCCCGACGGAATCCTAACAGCGGCCGCACGAGTTCAATCGCCGACGTGGCAGAGATCGGCCGCCGCGCCGGCATCCCCGCGAGGCCGTGAAGACCCGTCCCGCGAACGATGCGATGCAGCACGGTCTCGGCCTGATCGTCCGCATGGTGTGCCACGGCCACAACGCCGGCGCCGGTCTCGACCGCCACGCGCTCCAGAAACGCATAACGCGCGTCGCGGCCGGTCTCCTCGATCGTGCCGCCGCCGGCCCCTGCCTCGGCCGAGACATCGACGGCTTCGACCGTGCATCCAAGCCCGAGCGAGCCGGCGACATTCCGAACAAACGCCGCGTCGTCGTCCGCCGCCGCCCGAAGCCCGTGATGAAGATGCGCGACGCGCAGCCGCCAGCCCCGCCGGTGGATCTGGTTGACGGTGCAGAGTCCGTGCAGCAGAGCTACGGAATCCGCACCGCCGGACACGGCGCAGACCACGCCCGCGCCGGCCGGCATCGAGGCCCGCACGGCCTCCAACAAGCGCTTGTGAAACAGCCGCGTGTCCATTTTTCTCATCGGAAGCAGCGGTCAGGCGTTACGCCTGCGCAACTGGCCGCAGGCCGCGTCGATGTCCAGCCCCCGAGAGGACCGGACGTGGGCGTTGACGCCGTGTTCGGTCAGGTATCGCTGAAAGGCGAAGGTCGCCTCGCTCGTGGGGCGGCCATAGGGCAGGCCGTCGACCGGATTGTAGCGGATCAGGTTGACGTTGCAGCGAAGCTGTCCGGCGAACCGCGCCAGGTGTCGCGCGTGCGTCTGGCGATCGTTGACGCCATCCAGCAGGAGGTATTCGAGCGTGACTTCGCGGCCGGTGGTGTCGAAATAATGCCGGCAGGCGTCGACCAGGTCCCGATTGGCGATTTGTTCGGCCCAGGGGATCAGGTCCTGGCGCAGGGCGTCGGTCGGGGCGTGAAGCGAGAGGGCCAGATTGAGCTGCAACCCCTCGTCCGCCAGCCGCCGAATCTGTTTCGGCAGGCCGACCGTGCTGACCGTGATCTTTCGGGCGCCGATGTTCACGCCCCACGGGGCATTGATCATGCCGATGGCCCGGAGCACGTTGTCATAATTCGCCAGCGGTTCGCCCAACCCCATGAAGACAATGTTCGTCAAGGCCCGGTCGGAGGAGGCGGCCGGTTCGCCGGAGGGCGCGCATCCTCCGGCTTCCGCGCGCATGCGCAGAACCTGTTCGACCATCTCGCCACAGGTCAGGTTGCGCTGAAGGCCGTCGAGGCCGCTCGCGCAAAAACGACACCCGACCGGGCAGCCCACCTGCGAACTGATGCAGGCCGTCTTCCGCGTGTCGGTTGGAATCATGACACACTCGGTGGTAGCGCCGTCGGGCCACTCGAGCAGAAACTTGACGGTGCCGTCCGTCGAGGCCACGCGCCGCGAGATCCGTGACGTGAAGACGTCGAAGGACGCTCGCAGGGTTTCGCGCAGCACCTTCGACAGGTTCGTCATTTCGTCAAAATCCGCGGCCCCGTGCCGATAGATCCACTCGATCACCTGCTTGGCACGAAACCGCCGGTCGCCGCGGGCCTCGAACCACGCCGCCAGCTCGCTCGGATCGAGATCGAGCACGTGGCGACGCCCCTCCGTCGCCGCGGGTCCTGAGTCAACGGGCAGCTCTACCATCGGTTGTTCCTGTCGTCTGGGACCGAGACCTCCTTCTTCGGCCCTCTCGGCTCCTCGCTGGACCGAGAATCCCTTCTCGGTCCTCTCTTCTGGCGAACTTTTTCCCATATCGTCTTCACATGCTTTCATTGTGGCAGCGTGCCTGATGTCTTGCAGGATGGGAATCCTGCGAAGCCGGTGTCGAGAAGGGACTCTCGGCACAGCACGCACGGCCTTTCAGCAAGGGCAGTTCACGGTGCCGTCACGCCGCCGTCCGCCTCCGGACAGATGGCGCGCAAGTATCGAAAATCATAGATGCCCGTCGCGTGGCCGTCCGCCCAGGTGATTTGCATGGCATAGTGGCCGACGAGCCGTGCATCCCGGAACTCCGCGGCGCGATCCACGTTCGCCGGCAGCACCGTCAGCGACAGGCCCTCGCCCGAGGGCGCGGCGGCCTCACGCTCGTGGCGACACGTCGCGCAGGGACACTGTTTTCGAAGGTACGCCAGCGGATAATGACACCGGTGACCATCCGCCCATTCGATCCGCAGACCGTCCCGCCGATCGATCTTCAGATCGGTCGGCCGGTACTGCTCCGGCCTCAGCGAGCGGCTCGACGCCTCCTCGAAACGATCTGATCGGGTCATCATCATGCGACTGTTTTCGGCTCGGGGCCGCGAGATCAGAAGGGGGCCGCCTCGTCGACATCATCTCGGCCGGGGCCGGGTCCTTCGGCATCAAACACGGGCGGCTCCACGGGAGGCGCCGAATGGGCATACTCGCTCGGGTCGTCCATGTAGCGTTTCGAGGCCACGTCAAAGCGCGTGAATTGCGGCGAGAAATGGAGCTCGACCACGCCCGTGGGGCCGTTGCGCTGCTTTTCGACGATCAGCTCGGCCTTGCCCTTCAGTTCATCCGGCACGTTCTTCTTGTCGGCGCAGTAATACTCCTCACGGTGCAACAGGATCACGACGTCCGCGTCCTGCTCGATCGCCCCACTCTCGCGCAGATCGCTCATCCGCGGCCGGTTACCGGAACGCGACTCGACCTGTCGGTTGAGCTGCGCCATGGCGACGATCGGAATCTCCAACTCGCGCCCGAGCGCCTTGAGCCCGCGACTGATCGTGGCGATCTCCTGTTGTCGGCTCTCGCGCCCCGCGCGGTCGTACATCAGTTGAAGGTAGTCGACGAACACGACCTTGATATCGTGCAGCATCTTCAAACGCCGGGCCTTGGCCCGCAGCTCCATGACGCTCATGCCCGGCGTGTCGTCCACATAGATCGGCCGATCATGCATCGCCCCCATGGCGAGCTGAAGCCGGGCGATCTCCGACTCGTTCAGCGTCCCCTTGCGAAGCCGGTGCATCTCCACGCGCGATCGCGAGCACAGCATGCGCTGGGCGATCTGGATCTTGCTCATCTCCATCGAGAAAAACGCGACCGGCAGGCCCCGCTCGCCTTCGTCGACGCCGATGTGTTCCAGCATCGACAGGCCGATGGCCGTCTTCCCCATGCTCGGCCGCGCGGCGATCACGATAAAGTCGCCGTACTGCATGCCGCCGAGCATTTCGTCGAGTTCCAGAAAACCCGTGGGCACACCGCTGAGGACGCCCTCCTCGAGATTGGTGATCTGCTCCCAAGTCTCTTCGAGAAAGTCCCGAATCGAGACGGCATCGTTGCTGATGCGCTGCTCGGTGACCGCGAAGAGACGTTTTTCCGCCGCATCCAGCACCTGCTGGGCCGGCTCGTCCGACTCGTACGCCGTCTGCATCACCTCGCCGGTGCACTTGATCAGATCGCGGAGCAGGGCCTTGTCACGGATGATTCGCGCGTAGTATTCGGCGTTGACCGACGACGGAGCGGACTCCGACAGGGTGATCAGGTAATCTCGACCGCCGATCCGCTCCAGCAGATTGCGCCGGCGCAGCTCGTCCTCGAGGACGATGATGTCGATCGGCCGGTTGTCGTCATAAATGTCTACCAGCGTCTCAAACAAGAGGCGGTGGTCGACGTCGTAGAACCGGTCGGATTCGTCACGCCCGATGATCCGCAGGACCAGACCGACGGCGTCTTTGTCCAGCAGCAGGGCGCCGAGCAGACTCATCTCCGCTTCGGTGTCCTGTGGCGGAATCCGGCCGGCGGGAAGGTCAGCCGTCCGACGCTTCGACGCCGGAACCGTCTGATCCGTCGGAGGTGTTGCTGTCTGTGACATCCGTTTCGCCCGGCTCCTCGTCGATTTCGTCGGCGGACCGCTCGCGAACCACCCACACCTTGACGGAAGCACTCAGATCATCCGCCAGAACGATGGGAACCTCAAGGGTGCCGATCTCCTTGATATTTTCAGACATCTTGAGTTGGTCGGGGTGCACCGAATGCCCCTCGTCCAGCAGCGCCCGGGATATCTCCCGAGGGCCGACCGAGCCGTAGAGGTGGCCTTCCGGCGTGCTCGCGGCGCTGATCGTAACCTCAACGCCGGTCAGGCGTTTGAGCGTGCCCTCCAGTTCGGCACGTCTCCGGGCACGAATCGCGGCCGCGGCTTTCTTGTCCTCCTCGATCCGCTTCAGATTGCCCTTGGTCGGCTCGAGCGCCAAGTGGTGGGGCAACAGATAATTCCGGGCATATCCTGCGGACACCTCGACGACGTCGCCGCACAGCCCCAGCCGATCGATGTCCTTGCGTAGCACCAGCTTCATCGCGTGTCTCTCCTATCCGGTGAACGGCATCAACGCCATGAAACGCGCCCGCTTGATCGCGCGGCGCGATGCGCGCTGATGCCGGGCGCAGTTGCCGGTTCGTTTGCGCGCAAAATGTTTGCCCTGACTCGTCACCAACTTCTGAAGGATGCCGACGTCCTTGTAGTCGATCTCAGCCGTCTTGTCGTGGCAGAACCGACAGGGTGCGGGACGCCGCCGACGCTTGGGTTTCCTGTTGAATGCCATCATAGTGGGTTCCTCTCGAACAGTTCTAACAAGTCTTTCCGGTCACGGTTCCATCAGAAGGGCACTTCTTCCGGCCCTCGCGGCGGCGGCATCTCGTCCATTGCCGGCGCGACATTGGTGGCCGGCGGCGGCATCTCGTCCGCACGCGGCGCGACACTCGCCGCCGGCGGCGGCGCATCAGAGGCATCCTGCCGGTATCCGCCGCGGCCGCCGCCGGGAGGAGCACCCAGGAACTGAAACGTGTCGACGATCACATAGAGCTTGCTGCGCCGCCCGCCGTCTTTGGCCTCCCACTGGTCGAGCTTCAAATGGCCTTCGACGAGCAGGGGCCGCCCCTTGGCCATGTACTGGTTGAGCGTCTCCGCCGGTTTGCCATAACTGCGCAGGTCTACAAAACACGTATCCTCGCGCATCTCCCCTTCCTTACTTCGCCACTTCCGGTTGACCGCCATACCGAATTCGCAGACCGGCGTATTGCTCGGCAGATACGACAACTGCGGATCACGCGTCAGATTGCCCGCCAAGATCACCTTGTTGAAGTTCGCCATCACAGTCTCCTTGTCTGCCGCCGTTGCCACACCGAGGTCACCGGCCCGCGGCAATACCACAAACGACCTCAGGACTCCGCCGCACCATCGCCGGCACTCGGCGCCTCGCTCCCCCCTGCCGGACTGTCGGCCGCATACGCCGCCTTGGAAGGTTCGGCCACCGGTTGATCCGCCGTCTTCGCCACAGTACTGGCCGGTGGTTCGGCGGCCGTCTCACTCGGTCCGCCCGCCGCCTTGGTCGCGCCCGCGTCGGCCGCGGTCGTATCATCCTTCTTTTTCACGCCCACATCGGCCGCGGCATCGGGCTTCGCGGCAGCGACCGGCCCGCGATCCCGACCTCGGTTGCCCGAATCATCCGCCCGGCTCGCCGGTTTGGCGGTGGCGGGCGTGGTCGCCAGGGCGTGTTTCACCGCCTCGGGTGTCATGCCGTCCTTGGCGAGGACCATCGCCCGGATGATGGCCTCGCTGAGCTTGACGTCTCGGTCCACGCCGACAATCTTGTCGGGCGCGGCCTTGAAGAAGCTCAACACGTACAGCCCGCGCTTGTGATTCCGGATCGGGTACGCGAGCTTTCGCTCGTCCCATTTCGAGATGCCCAACACCTCGGCGTCGGCCCGATCCAGGATGCGCTTCACTTCCGCTTCCGCCTTCGGAAAGTCCGACGCCATCGCCGGATCCAGCAGAAACATGCCTTCGTAGGTTCTCACGGGTTCTGACTCCTTGTCTCGTCATCCGTCCACGGCGCCGCCCGCCGCAGCAGAGGTTGCCGACCAGCGTCCGGGCCTATTCGTCCGGCTCCGCGCAGTTGGTGCGATTCATAGCCACATCGATTCCATCGCAGATCCACCATCCTGCCGCTTCGGCAGCCCGATCGATGGCCCGATCCACAACCTCGGTCTCGTCCTTCGAGAATCGGCTGAGGACGAAGTCGGTGACCGAGCCATGGGTGGGCCGCCCGATGCCAATGCGCAGTCGCGCGATGTCCTGTGTGCCCAGCACGCGCAGGATGTCTCCGAGGCCCTTCTGGCCGCCGGCCGAGCCACGGGCACGCATGCGAAGCCGGCCCGGCGGCAGGGCCACATCGTCGGACACGATCAGCACGTCCTCCTGCGGGCACTGAAAAAACTGAGTGGCCGCAAGGACGCTCTTGCCGCTGACGTTCATGTAGGTCATCGGCCGCAACAGGACGACACGCTGTTCGTCGAGCAGGCCGTCCGCCGTCAGGCCGGCGAAACGATTGCGCCAGTCGCCGAACCCCCACCGCTCGCAGAGCGTCTCGGCCACGCGAAACCCGACGTTGTGACGTGTCTTCGTGTACGCGCGCCCGGGATTTCCCAATCCGACAACCAGCTTCATCGTAACAAGTGTCCATGCTCTGGATCACTCTGCGCCTTTCTCCGGGCCTTCTTCCTCCTTGCCCTTCGAGATCACCTCCGGCTCGCCGGCGGCGGTTTCACCCTCGACCTCGGCAATGATCGCGGCCTTGGCCGCCGGCATTCGGACCATCGCCACAACGGCCTCCGGATCGCTCTTCGCCGTCATCCCCTCGGCGAGCACGAGGTCCTTGACGTGGAGCACCTGATCCAGCTCGAGGTCGTCCACGTCCACGCGGACGTGCTCGGGAATGTCCGACACGCGGCACTCGATCTCGACTTCCGCCATCTCCTGCATCAACACACCTCCGCCGTGCGTCACGCCCGTGGGATGGCCCCGTAGCTCGACGCGCACGTGAATGGTCACCCGCTCGGTCAAATCGACACGGGTGAGATCGACGTGAATGGGCGTCGACCCGAGGTGGTCGTATTGAACGTCCTTAATCAGGCAGGGTTGCTCCTTGCCTTCCAGTTGAAGGTTGATCAGGTGGGCCCCGTGCCCGAGCTGCGCCTCCAGGGCGAGCTGATCGAGAGCCAGCGAGGCCGGCGGACGCTCATGCCCGTAGAGGACGGCCGGCAGTTTTCCCGTCCGGCGCAGCCGGGCCGCCGCGCGGGAACCCGCCGGCTTGCGCGACTCAACTTGCAGTGTCTGAATTTCCATTACGTCTTCCTCGTCGTCTTATTGTTAAACAGACTGCTGACGGACTGATGCGTGTGGATTCTCGCGATCGCCTCTCCGAGGATGTCCGCGACGCTCAGCACGGTGAAGTTCTTGATCCGTTTCGGGGCCTCGGCAGACACGGGTATGGTATCGGTCACGGCCACCTCTGTCAGGTCGATGCCCGCCAGACGCTCCAGGGCGGGTCCGGCCAGGACGGCATGCGTGGCCGCCCCGCGGATGCTTCGGGCGCCCCGCTGTCGGAGGATCTTCGCCGCTTCGCACAGCGTCCCGGCGGTGGCGATCATGTCGTCGATCATCAGCACGTCCCGGCCCTCGACATTGCCGATGATGTTGTACATCACCGCACTGCTGCCGCTGGTACGGCGCTTGTCGATGATCGCCAGATCCACGCCCATCCGCTCCGCATAGGCCCGCGCCCGCTTCACGTTGCCCACGTCCGGGCTGACGAGCATGCTGTTTTCCGGCTCGAGGAGATTCCCGTAATGCCGCAGAAACGCCGGCTCGGCCGACAGGTGATCCACCGGAATATCGAAGAAACCCTGTATCTGAGCCGCGTGCAGGTCCATCGTCAGGACGCGGTCGGCCCCCGCCTTTCGGATCAGGTTGCTCACCAGTTTCGCGGTGATCGGAACGCGCCCCTCATCCTTGCGATCCTGACGCGCGTAGCCGAAATATGGCAGCACCGCCGTGATCCGCCGTGCCGACGCCCGCCGAAGCGAATCCATGAAGACCAGCAATTCCATCAAATTGTCATTCACCGGCCGGCAGGTGGACTGAACCACGAAGACATCGCGGCCGCGTACGTCGTCCAGCAGCCGAACGAACAGTTCGCCATCCGGAAACGTCTCTGTCTGCACCCGACCCGGCGGCACGCCCAGGTAGTCGCAGATGGCCTCGGACAGCCCCGGGTTCGACCGACCGCTGAATACCTTCAGTTCGTCCTTCAGAGACGCCATCTACGCTCCCTTATCAACACCCGGTCTGAGCCGGGGGACGCCGAACGACCGCTGTTTTCTCGCCGCTGTTGCCATTGCGCGAACGCCCGCCCTGACGCATCGTTGTGTCAAAAGCGCTCAACGCCCCCGGGCCGACCGCGGCGCCGTCTTCCACCACCGCTCCATCCTGCACGAACGCATACGGGCCGATCACACAACTCGATCCGATCGTGGCACGCCCCTCGATGCAACTGAACGGCCGGATGACGGTGTCGCGTCCGATCCGGGCGCGGCTGTCAATCCATGTGCTCTCGGGGGCGACGATCGTAACCCCGTCCTCCATCCATCGCGTCTGAATCCGCTGCTGCATCAGCCGCCCGACGGCCGCCAGATCAACCCGCGAGTTGATCCCGACCGCGTCGGCCGCGGGCACAACCGTCGAGGCCCGCACCGCCCCGCCGCCGGCGCGGAGGATCGCCAGCGCATCGGTGAGATAAAACTCGCCCTTGGCGTTGTCGGGCGAGATCCGGTCCAGTGCCCCGCGAAGCGCCTGCCAGTCGAAGCAATAGTAGCTCGGGTTGACCTCGCAGA
>CAYQDV010000021.1:0-26236 GCA_964416295.1 uncultured Planctomycetaceae bacterium | reverse complement strand
GCCCGCGGCCGTGGCTGGGCTCGGGGGTTGCACCCGGCCGACCGCGACCGCGTCAGCCGGGAGTGGGACGAGGCGGCCGCAGCCGGGCGGACATTCCAGTCGGCGTACCGCTTCCAGAACCGCAAACGCGACGCGATCTGGGTGCTCGGCAAGGCCGTCGCCGAGCGCGACACCGGCGGCGCAATCGTCGGATACGTCGGGACCATCACCGACATCACGGAACGCAAGAGGGTCGAGGACGCGTTGCGCCGACGGACGCGGCAACTCCGCATCCTCTCGACCGCCGCCGAACACCTCAACGTCGTCCTCGAGACCTCCGCCGTCATGCGGGCATTGGTCGTCTCGGGCATGGAGCTGGTGGACGCAACAGCCGGCACGGCGGGGTTGATGCGTGACCGAAACCTGGTCTTTGAGGAGTACAACCGAGAAGGAACGCTACAACCGATCTCGTATGCGTTCGAGCAGGGCATCGGGGTCCCGGGGCGAGTCATGCAGACACACGAGCCTTACGTGGCCAATGACGCGCGGCACGACCCTTGGGTGATTCCTGCAGTTCGAGACGAGCTCGGCCTCAACAACCTGATCAATGTTCCCGTTCTGAGCCGCTCCGGAGAGTTGCTGGGGTGTTTCGAGCTACATGACACGCGCGACCGGCGCCCGCTGGACGGGCAGGACGTGGAAATGCTCCAGGGGCTGGCCTCGCTGGCGGCGGTCGCGCTCGAGAACGCCTTTTTGCTGGCTGCGCGGGCGGAAGCAGACGCGGGGTTGCGCCGCAGTGAGGAGCGCTACCGCATTGTTGCGGAGACGGCAACCGACGCCATCATTATCATCGACGAGACAAACAGGATCGTGTTCGTCAATTCCGCCACGACGTGCATGTTCGGGTACGAGATCCAGGAGCTGCTCGGCCAACCGCTGACGAAGCTGATGCCCGAGCGCCTCCGTTCCGTGCACACGCAGTCGTTCAGGCGGTATTTGGACACCGGTCAACGGCATACTGCATGGGATCGTCTTGATGTCAGGGGTCTGCACAAGTGCGGCATCGAGTTTCCCATCGAGATATCGCTGGGTGAACAACAACAGGACGGCCGGCACCAGTTCACGGCTTTTATTCGCGATATGACTGCGCGCACGCAGGCCGAAGAATCCGCCCGCCAGGCCCGCGAGCAGTTGGCACATGCCTCGCGTCTTCGAACGATCGGCGAGATGGCATCGGTGCTGGCACACGAGATCAATCAACCGCTGGCGGCCCTGTCCAACTTCGCGCAGGGCTGCGTGCAACGTCTCCGTGCCGGCCACTACAAGGAGGCCGACCTGCTCGACGCCATGGAGCAGATCACGACCCAGGCGCGGCGCGCCGGTGAGATCATCAGCCGGGTCCGGCGATTCGCTCGGGCGCGAGCCCCGCGGCAACGTGCCGTCGACATCAACGACGTCGTCAGGGAGGCCGTGGAACTGACCGAGGTCGAGTTTCGGCGTGACGGCCTCTCCACCCGCCTCGAACTGGCCGAGAACCTTCCACCGGTCGACGCCGACGGCATCGAGCTCCAGCAGGTCATCGTCAATCTCGTCCACAACGGCTACGAGGCGTGTGGCCATACCGATCACAGGGAGCGACCGCTCGTCGTCCGAACGTCGCGCGGTGCCCGTGACCGAATCGAGGTGGCGGTCCGCGATTTCGGCAGCGGCCTGCCAGACGGCCCGCCGGACCACGTGTTCGAGCCGTTCTTCACGACCAAGCAGGACGGAATGGGGATGGGCCTGTCGATCAGCCGTTCGATCATCGAGGCCTATGGGGGACAGCTCGTCGCGACGCCCAATCGGGACCGCGGGACGACGTTTAAGTTCAGCCTGCCGGCAGGAGGAGGATTGCGCGATGGGAAGTGAGCCGGTCGTGTTTGTCGTGGATGACGATGCTGCCGTGCGGAAGTCGCTCCGGTTCCTGATTGAATCCGTCGGCCTCGCCGTCCGGACCTTCGACTCGGCACAGAGCTTTCTGGACGCCTGCGCCGAGCGACCTGCCGGGTGCCTGGTCCTCGATGTCCGGATGCCGGGGATGAGCGGGCTCGAATTGCAGGACGTCCTGGCCAAGCTCGACATCCAGCTTCCGATCATCATCATCACGGGCCACGGAGAGGTGCCGATGGCCGTCAAGGCCATCCAGGCAGGGGCGATGGACTTCATCGAAAAGCCGTTCAGCGATCAGGTGCTGCTCGATCGCATTCAGAAGGCCATCGCTCGGGACCGCCTGGACCGCCAGGAACGCGCTCGCCGCGACGAGGTCCTGCGCCTCGCCGCCCGGCTGACGCCACGCGAACGCGAAGTCATGGCCCTCGTCGTCGCGGGGCTGCCCAACAAGCAGATCGCCGCCAGGCTCGGCCTCAGCCAGAAAACCATCGAGGTCCATAGGGCGCACGTCATGTCCAAAATGGAGACCGAGTCGCTCCCCGACCTCGTCCGCGAGGCCCAGCTTGCCGAAGCAGCGGCTACGGGAAAACCCTGACGCCAGATGCGGTGGCTTGTAGTCTCGGGCGGGCACTGGCTACCCTGCTCCGCTGATGGGATGATTGCGAGTCTCGCCCCAGCGCGGCATTCGCCACGGCCAGGCACGCACATCTCGGGTGCCAAAAGGTGGTCGGTCCGGGACAAAACTGCCGATGGGCGATATACTACGGTTCCCGCCCGATGTGTGTGTCGCCGCTAAACGGTGTAACCTATTGGGAATGATAAGGTTGTAGGAGCTGGCGGCTGCGTCCGTGGCCGCCCGCACGCCGGTGCTCGCGTGCCCTGCCTAACAGGACGCGGCCAGCGGTTGCTGAGCACACGCTGCAGGGGCTTTGGAGTCGGAGTTGGTGACGATGGCCGTGACACCCGAGATTGGCACAGGCGACGAAGGCGGCGTGGACCCCGCGTCCCCGCTGGCGCGGGTGCGGAACATCGGGATCGCAGCCCACATCGACGCGGGCAAGACGACCACCACGGAGCGAATCCTCTTCTACGCGGGTCGTACCTACAAGATGGGCCAGGTCGACGACGGCACCACCGCGACCGACTTCGACGAGCAGGAGCAGAGCCGCGGCATCACCATCTTCAGCGCCGCCGTCACCTTCCCCTGGGACGGCACCACCATCAATCTGATCGACACGCCGGGCCACGTGGACTTCACTGCCGAGGTCGAGCGGAGCCTGCGGGTCCTGGACGGGGCCGTCGTCGTATTCGATGCCAAGGAGGGCGTGGAGCCGCAATCGGAGACGGTTTGGCGTCAGGTTCGGCGTTACCACGTGCCGGCCATCTTTTTTGTCAACAAGATGGACAAGATCGGGGCCGACTTCGAGACGGCCCTTGGCTCCATGTCCGAGCGGCTCGACGCCAACCCCGTGCCCGTACAGGTCCCGATCGGCGCGGAATCGCGGTTTCGCGGGCTGGTCGACCTGCTCTCCATGCGGGCGTTCTACTACCGCAGCGAGACGCTCGGTGCGGAGGTGACCGAGGGGGCCATTCCCGCGGACATGGAGGAGGAGGTTCGCCGATACCGCCACGCGCTCGATGAAAAGGTCGCCGAGATGGACGACGTCTTGATGGAGCGGTTCCTGAACGACGCTCCGCTCGGCGAGGCCGATATCCGGCGCGTCCTCCGCAAGGCGACCGTCTCGGGATCGATCAATCCCGTGTTCTGCGGATCGGCGTTGCGCTACGTCGGCGTGCAGAAGGTCCTCGACGGCGTGGTGGACTACCTGCCGTGCCCGCTGGAACGGCCGCCCATCGAAGGCGTGCGGTCGCTCGAAGACGACACGGTCGAGGTCCGGCGGCCCACGAAGGGAGACCCGTTCGCGGCCCTCGTATTCAAGATCGTGGCGGAAAAACCGCTCGATCTGTACTACCTCCGCATCTACAGCGGCTCGCTGAAGAGCGGCAGCCGCGTACTCAACGCCAATACCGGAAAGAAGGAGAACATCAGCCGGATCGTCCGCATGTTCGCCAAGCGACGCGAACAGATCAGCGAGGCGTTGCCCGGAGAGATCGTGGCCTGCCTCGGGCTGAAGCACGCCCTGACCGGCCATAGCCTCTGCGACCCAAAGCATCCGGTTGTCCTGGAGCGGATCCAGTTTCCCGCTCCGGTCATCAGCGTGTCGGTCGAGCCTCAGAACACGAAGGATCGAGACGCCCTGGTCCAGGCGCTCGAGCGGATGGAACGGCAGGATCCGACGTTCCGGTACGGCGTCGACCCTGAAACCGGGCAGACGTTGATCAGCGGGATGGGAGAGTTGCACCTCGAGGTGCTGACCTACAAACTCAAGAAGGACTTTCGTGTGCCGGTGCGCGTCGGGCGGCCCCGGGTCGCCTATCGCGAGGCGATCACGCAGGCAGCGGAGGCCGAGGGTCTGTTTATCCGTCCGATGGCCGGGCCGGGGCCGCTGGCGATCGTCAGGCTGCGTATCGAGCCGTTCGAGCCGCCGTCCGAGGCCGGCCGGGTCTGCGCCTCGGGGCAGTCGGTCTCGTTCGGCGACGCCACCGGCGGGGCGTGCCTGCGGCAGTCGTTCGTCGAGGCCGTCGAAGCGGGTGCCCGGGACGCCCTGCAACAGGGCTGCCTGGCGGGACACGAAATACTCAATGTTCGCGTGACGCTGCTGGAAGCGCAGTTAGCCGACCCGGATAGTACGGAAATGGCGTTCGAGGGTGCGGCCCGGCTGGCGGTTCACGAGGCCTTGAAGCGGGCCGGGCCGATCCTGCTCGAACCCCTCATGCGGGTCCAGATCTCCACGCCGGAGGCCTATTTTGGGGCCGTGACGGGCGATCTGAGCAGTCGCCGGGGGATCATTCAGAACACCGAGGTTCGCGGGAAGACCCGCATGATTCACGCGGACGTGCCTTTGGCGGAACTGTTTCAGTATACAACTGCCCTGCGGACGCTGACCCAGGGCCGTGCGAGCGAGTCGATGGAACCGCTGACCTACGCTCCCATGCCGGAGAAGCTTCAGAGGGCGTTTCTTGAGCGCCACGGGTACTGACCGTGACGGCGAACACGCCACGCGGCCTCATCTCCAGCGGGGTCGGAGCCATGAACTCCAGAGGTCGCCCCGATCGAATTGCAAGGGTGAGCCGCGGACTTCAGCCCGCGCGGCCACGGTCAGGGCGAGGATCATACGCCCGCGCGGCCTCCCCCGCCCGTTTCGGAGCCGGCGGGACGTTCTGCCACCATCGCGAAAAAAACGCCGCGACACGACTTGACACCCGATCGTGCGGTGGTATCATCGCCGGGCTGTCCGCTGACGGAGCCGGCAGCGCGTGTGGATTGCGTGGTCCGGAGTCTGGGGCAATCGTGAGGAGACGCCGTGGCGCTGCAAAGGATCAGGATTCGGATGGAGGCCTACGACCATCAGCCGCTGGACAAGTCCGCGCGCGAAATCGTCGATCACGCGAAGCGCACGAGTGCGCGGGTTCGCGGTCCCATTCCGCTTCCGACACGGATCGAGCGCTACACGGTGTTGCGCAGCCCGCATATCGACAAGAAGGCGCGAGATCAGTTCGAGATGCGGACACATAAGCGCCTGATCGATATCTTTGAGCCGACTGCGCGGACGGTGGAGGCGTTGAATCGATTGGTGGTGCCGGCCGGCGTGTTTGTGAAGATCAAGGCGTGATGATGGTTTGACTCAGGTCTGCCGCGACGGGTGTGTCGCCCGGCGCTGGTTTCAGATTCCTGTTCCTCTTTTTTCCTTAACACGACGCGTGAGCTTGATCGCGCGAAAGGGATCAATCCTGCATCCAGGCGGGATTACTGTGCTTTATGACGCCCGCAATACTTGGCAAGAAAATCGGAATGACCCGCGTCTTCGACGATCGCGGCGCGTCGGTTTCCGTGACCGTGATTCAGGCCGGCCCGTGCACGGTCCTGCAAGTCAAGACCTTGCAGTCGGACGGATACGAGGCGGTCCAGCTCGGCTTCGACGAGGCCCGATCGGCTCGCGCCACGTTGCCCCAGATCGGCCACGCGCGCAAGGCCGGGGCACGGCCCTGCCGGTTTGTACGTGAGATTCGTCTCTCGGCGCCCGCCGAAGCGAAGCCTGGGGCGGTCGTCACCGTCGAGGCGTTCGAGCAGGAAGGCGTGGCGTTCGTGGACGTCGTGGGGACCACGATCGGAAAGGGCTATCAGGGCGTCATGAAGCGGTGGAACTTCCACGGCCAGCTCGCCAGCCACGGCGTCGAGAGGAAGCATCGTTCCCCCGGCAGCATCGGCGGCAGCGGCGACCTCGGCGAGGGCCGCGGCATCAAGCTCGGAAAGCGAATGTCAGGCCGTTGGGGCCACGAGCGAAGAACAATCCAGAGCCAGAAGTTGGTCGCGGTTGACAAGGACCGAAACCTGCTTGTGATCAAGGGCGCGCTCCCGGGGCCGAAGGGCGGCTATGTGGTGGTGTCCCGAGCCAAAAAGAAGGCATGACCTCAAAACGGGCCGTCTGCGAGAAGTCGCGGCGGCCCGTCTTGTTTGGAACCAAGGGCGATGATCGAAATCCCGGTGATAGATAGCGCGGGCAAGACAGTCGGCTCCGAGCAACTCGATCCCAAGTTGCTGGGCGGAAGCGTGCGGTACGCCCTCCTGAAGCAGGCGGTCGTGGCCTATCGTGCCAATCGGCGTCAGGGGACGGTCGCGACGCGAAGCCGGGGCATGGTCCAGGGCTCGAGCCGCAAGCTCTACCGCCAGAAGGGCACGGGGCGGGCACGGGCCGGCAATGCCCGCACGCCGGTTCGCCGCGGCGGCGGCCACACCTTCGCGAAGGTGCAGCGCGACTTCTCGAAGACTCTGCCAAGGCAGATGCGGCGTCTGGCGAGGAACTCGGCGATCCTGGCAAAGGCGATCTCCGGTTCGGCCTTGATCCTCAGAGATCTCGCTTTCGATGAACCCAAGACGCGAAAGCTCGCCGGAATCCTCAAGGCCGTCGACGCTGATCGGGGAGCCCTCATGGCGATGACCTCGATCGACCCCAACCTCCTGAAGTCGGGGCGGAACATCGTCGGCGTCGGCATCAAGTCGGTTTGGGAAGTGAATGCGTACGAGATTTTGCGTCACCGAAAGTTGATCTTTACGCCGGAATCCTTCAAGGCGCTTGTCGATGACCCGATGACGGCCGGGAACCCCGAGGCGCGGCAGTAGCGAGTCAATCATGGATATCTACCACATTATCCGCCGGCCCCTGGTTACCGAGCAGGGCACGCACCAAAGCAAGCAGTCGTATCCGGCGACGCGCACGCGCCCCGGTCGGGGTGGTTCGTACAACTTCGAGGTCCACCCCGGCGCCAACAAGATCGAAATCCGAAATGCGATCGAGAAGATATACAACGTGAAGGTCGAGAAGGTTCGCACCAGTCTTCGCCAGGGCAAGCGGCGTCGCTATCGCTACAAGGCCGGCGTGACGAGGTCGTGGAAGAAGGCCGTGGTGGTGTTGCACCCCGATTTCCATATTGACCTGTTCTGACGGGGACGTTGATCGACCGTGTCGCCCTCGACGGAATGGGCGACGAAGTGGCAGAGGGAACGCAAGGCTATGGGCGTTAAGACTTATTCGCCGACCACCCCGGGTCGCCGACAAAGCAGCGTGAACGATTTCTCCGAGCTGACGGACAAGCGCCGCCGGCCGGTGAAGTCGCTGTGCCGCCCGCTGCCCAAGACCGGCGGGCGCAATCACCACGGCGTAATTACATCGCGGTTCCGTGGCGGCGGGCACAAACGGCTCTACCGCGTGATCGATTTCAAGCGCCGCAAGGACGGGGTTTCGGCCGCTGTCGAGGCGATCGAATATGATCCCAATCGCAATTGCTTTATCGCCCTGCTCAAGTACGGCGACGGCGAGTTGCGTTACATCTTGGCTCCGCACGGACTCAAGGCCGGTGATGCCGTCGAGAGCGGACCGGGTGTTGAACCGAAGCTCGGTCACGCCATGCCGCTGCGAAACATCCCGGTCGGCATGGATGTTCACAACATCGAGATGATCGCTGGGCAGGGCGGAAAGCTGGTTCGCGCGGCCGGTGGTTCGGCCCGGCTCGCGGCACGCGAGGGAGACTGGGCCACGATCCTGCTGCCCTCCGGAGAAATGCGCCAGGTACGCATCGAATGCCGCGCCACGATCGGCCAGTTGGGCAACGTCGAACACAAAAACGTGAAGCTTGGAAAGGCCGGCCGAAAGCGGCACATGGGCCGCCGCCCTCACAACCGGGGGACGTCCATGAACCCGGTGGCCCATCCGCTGGGAGGCGGCGAGGGCCGCAGTGGCGGCGGGCGGCACCCGTGCAGCCCGACCGGCAAGCCCGCGAAAGGCGGGCGCACGCGGAACCCGCGGAAGAACTCGAACCGCCGGATTCTGCGTCGTCGCCGCAGCAAACGATACGGACAGGTTTCACTGAAGCGGCGCAGGTAGGCCTCCGCGGCCGGAAGGCATCAGGATAGACCGATGGCACGAAGCTTGAAAAAGGGACCGTTTGTTGATCCTCGCCTCTTTGAGAAGGTTCAGAGGGCGAGGCGTGACAACTCGTACGACCCGATCAAGACCTGGGCGCGGCGATGCACGATCCCTCCCGAGTTCGTCGGCCAGACGTTCGAGGTGCACAACGGCAAGGTCTTCACGAAGGTCCTGGTGACCGAGGACATGGTCGGCCACAAGCTGGGTGAGTTTTCGCCGACCCGCACGTTTCGCGGGCACGCCGGATCGAGGAAGCGGTAAAGCCGCATGGCGCAGGGCCTGTCGCCTCCCGGCGGGGAGACGACCGAGATTGGGAGCTTGAATCGATGGCCGACCGGATATGGAAATCGACCCATCGATACGCGCGCATCAGTTCGCGCAAGGCGCGGTTGGTGACGCAGTTGATTGCGGACAAACCCGTGAATGATGCCCTGGACTTGCTGCGCTTCACTCGGAAGCGCGCCAGCGTGCTGGTGGACAAGGTGTTGCGTGCGGCCATGGCCGACGCCGACGAGCAGGATGCCAACGTGCGAAACCTGTACATCCATGCGGCGCGGGTCGACGAGGGCCCGACCATCAAGCGCTTTCGGCCGAAGGACCGCGGTCGCGCTCACCCGATCATGAAACGCACGAGCCACATTGTCGTCGCCGTCGGCGAAGGCCGTAGAAAGTAGGATCCCATGGGACAGAAGGTCAATCCGCTTGGATTCCGCGTCGGAATCACCGAGGACTGGCGGTCACGCTGGTTTGCCCCAAAGGCGGCCTATGGCGAGTTCCTCGTCGAGGACGAGAAGATTCGCCGCTTGATCCACAAGCGGCTCAACCGCACGCCACCGTTTGCCGGCTGTGCCAAGGTCGAAATCGAGCGGACGCGGAACGAAGTCAAGATCCTCCTGTCGACCGCTCGCCCCGGCATGGTCATCGGTCCCAAGGGGGCCGAGGTCGACAAGCTGAAGGATGCCTTGGAGGACCTGATCGATCGCAAGGTCAACGTCAACATCAAGGAGATCAAGGCTCCCGACCTCGACGCCCAACTCGTTGCTCTGAGCATCGCCGAGCAGCTTAAGAAGCGTTCGAGCTTTCGCCGGGTCATGAAGATGCGGTGCGAGGCCGCCATGGCGGCCGGCGCCGAGGGAATCAAGATCATTTGCAAGGGCCGCCTCGGCGGGTCGGAGATGTCCCGCAGCGAGACGCAGAAGTTCGGATCGGTCCCGCTTCAGACCCTGCAGGCCCATGTGGACTACGGCTACGCCATCAGCAACACGAAGTCGGGCGTCATCGGCGTTCGGGTGTGGCTGCACAAGGGACGCTATGGCGCTGTTCAGGATGAGGAAACTCCCGATCGTGCCCGTCGTCGGGGACGTCTGTAACAGCCGCGCGGCAGTTTTCGGAGAGTGACAGACTATGGCCATGATGCCGGCGAGAGTGAAGTTCCGGAAGCACCACAAAGGTCGCATTCGCGGGAATGCCACGCGTGGCAACTTCGTGGCGTACGGAGACTTCGGCCTGCAGGTGTTGCAGCCGGGGCGGATCACGGCCCGACAGATTGAGGCGGGACGCATGGCCGCGACCCACTTCCTTCATCGCGAAGGCCGCGTCTTCATCCGGATATTCCCGCACAAGAGTGTGTCCGGCAAACCGCTGGAAACGCGAATGGGCAAGGGCAAGGGTGAGCCGGACCACTGGGTTGCCGTCGTGAAGCCCGGCGTGGTCCTGTATGAGATCGGCGGCGTCGACGAGGAAGTGGCTCGGGCGGCCCTGGCTCGCGTGGCCCACAAGATGCCCTACCGCTGCCGGTTCATTCGGAGACGTGCGCGTGCGTAGCCTTTGAAAGTGCGCCCGGAGTGCCCGAACCAGATGCGTGTGTTTGAGAAATCCATCGGAATCGACCGGCGACCGCTCGCCGCTCCACCGTGCTTTGCCGGTTGTGGTTCCAGACGACCGGGCGGCAACGTCGTGCCCGCGAAGCGGTATGCCGCCGGCAGCGGAAGGGTCGCCAGATGAAGATATCCGACGTGCGCGAGCTGAAGACCATGGAGATTCACGAGGAACTGGACCGGCTGCGTCGACACCTGTTCGATCTGCGAAGCCAGGCGGTGACGGAGAAGCTGGAGGATTCCTCGCAGCTCGGAAAAGTGAAAAAAGACATCGCCCGGATTTTCACCGTGCTCCGAGAGCGCGGCGAGACCGATATCGAGCAAAAGCAGTACCACATCGAGTCGGTGGGGACGGTGGGCAAGGCGTAGGACGGCATGAGCAGGACTGCCGACCGCGACGATCAGCGCGGCGGCCACGGTGATGGAAGGCGGAATGCGGGATATGACGGCAGAGATGCAGCAGGCCGAGTCGAAGGACGCGCGGCGGTCGCGCAAGAAGATCGGCGTCGTGGAGTCGGATGGATGCAACAAGACCATCAAAGTCCGAATAGACCGGCTGGTCAAGCATCCGAAGTACGGCAAGTACATGCGCCGGCGAGGTTCGCTGCAGGTTCACGACGAGAAAAACGAGGCCCACGTGGGCGATCGCGTCGAGATCGCGCTGTGCCGCCCGATCAGCAAGACCAAGTCGTGGCGGCTGACCCGTATCGTCCGATCAGTCGAGGGCCAGGGCGGTTGACCGCGTTGATCGTGTTGCCGGTCCCGGGCAGGCGCCGGGGCTCGATAGAAACAGGACGTAGAGCATGATCCAGTCTGAATCGGTCGTTGACATCACCGACAACACCGGCGCCAAGCGGGCCCTGGTCATCCGCGTTTTGGGCGGCTCGACGGCGGCCCACCGATACACGCGGCGCACCGCCAGCGTGGGGGACATCGTCGTCTGCAGCGTCAAGAAAGCGTTGCCGAACAGCGACTATTTCGCCGGCAACACCCGCAAGGACCGGGCGACCAGACGCAAGGTCAAGGCGGTGATCGTTCGGACAAAGTATCCCGTGCGGCGGCCGGACGGCAGTTACGTCCGGTTTGATACGAATGCGGCCGTGGTCATTGATGACGACAGGAACCCGAAGGGTACGCGGATATTCGGAGCGGTAGCCCGTGAGCTTCGCGAAAAGGGCTTCATGAAGATCGTATCGCTCGCGAGCGAGGTCGTCTAGGCGGGTGATCCAGATGGATCGTCCGGGCCGTTCTGCGGAAGCGGCGGTGCGGTGGTGAGCGCGGCCTGAAACGAGAGAAAGAGTCATGGCGGCAAAGGTACGAAAAGGCGATCGCGTCGAGGTGATCACCGGGGATCACAAGGGTGAACAGGGCAAGGTCCTGCGCGTGGACCCGGCGCGTCAGGTCGTCCTGATCGAGGGCGTGAACCTCGTCTATCGGCACCTGCGGCCGAGTCGAAACAATCCACAAGGCGGGCGAATCCGAAAAGAGGCGCCGGTTCATGTGTCGAATGTGCTGCCCGTCGATCCGAAGACCGGCCACGGCAGCCGCATCCATTTTGAAGTCGAGCGAGACAAACAGGGTCGTACGTGCTCGAAACAACGCGTGACCCGAGGCGGGACCGTCCTCGGCGAGCCCCGAGGCGCCGCCGGCGGAACGACGAAATAGGCAGAAGCTGTAAGGCCGCAACGGCCGGATGGAACGACGATGTCACGGTTACTGGACCGCTATCAGAAAGAAATACTGCCGGCGCTTCAATCAGAGTTGGGGCGGAAGAATCGGCTGTCGCTGCCGCGCCTCGAGAAGATCGTGATCTCGATGGGGCTGGGCAAGGCGCTGGAGGAAAAGAAGCGGATGGAGATGGCGCGGAAGGAACTCGCCCTCATCGCCGGTCAGGCTCCGATCGTCTGCCGCGCTCGAAAGAGCGTATCGAACTTCAAGGTGCGGGCCGGTTACGCCACGGGCCTGAAGGTGACGCTCCGGAGCCGTCGGATGTACGAGTTTCTGGATCGGCTCATCTCCGTGACCATTCCCCGTGTCCGCGACTTTCGCGGCTTGAGCCCCAAGGGGTTCGACGGCCGTGGCAATTACAGCATGGGTCTCACGGAGCAGACCGTCTTTCCGGAAGTGGATCCGGACAAGGTCGAGTACCAACAGGGCATGAACATCACCATGGTCACGACGGCTCGCAGCGACGCGGAGAGCCGGCGGCTGCTGACCTTGCTCGGCATGCCGTTTCAGAAGGACAAGGAACAGAAGGCGTCGTAGGAGCGATCAGGCCGATGGCAAGAAAGGGATTGCGGATCAAGGCGGCTCGAAAGCCCAAGTTCTCGGCTCGAGGCTATACCCGGTGTCAGGTGTGCGGCCGGGCCCGGTCGGTCTATCGCAAGTTCCGGCTCTGCCGGATTTGTTTTCGACAACTTGCCCTCGGCGCGAACCTGCCCGGCGTGAAAAAGGCGAGCTGGTAAAACGGAGGCGTAACGCAAGCCATGTGGAGTGACCCGATAGCTGATTTGCTCACGCGAATCCGAAATGCCGTGCGGATCGGCGCGAAGACCGTCATGATTCCCCGCAGCGGCGTCAAACTGGCGATTTGCAAAGTCCTCAAAGAGGAGGGCTACGTCACCGACGTCGAGGAGATCGCGGACGCCAAACAGGGCCTTGTGCGCGTCACCCTGAAGTACGGTCCCCGCGGCGAGCGGGTTCTGACGCGCTTGAAACGAGAGAGCAGGACTGGCTGCCGCAAGTACGTCGGTGTCGAGGAAATCCCCATGGTGCTCAACGGCCTCGGCGTCGCGATTCTGTCGACGAGCCGCGGGGTGCTGAGCAGTCGGACGTGTCGCAAGCAGCGGATCGGCGGCGAGTTGATCTGCACGGTGTATTAAGAGCCAGCGCGGCCGAGAGGTCGCCGGAGAATGGCGCGATGTCGCGTATCGGGAACAAACCGGTGTCCTTGCCGTCGGCCGTGAAGGTCTCGATGGACGGCCGTCGGGTCGATGTGAGCGGTCCGAAAGGGGCCCTCACCTGGGATTATCCGGAAGGCGTCTCCGTGGCCCACGACAAGGATCGCAATCGGATCACTGTCAGCCGCGTCTCCGACGCCGCGCAGCACAGGGCCTTACACGGCATGACGCGGGCGCTGATCCACAACATGGTGGTCGGCGTGACCGAGGGGTTCGAGCGCAAGATGGAAATCTTCGGTACCGGCTACAATTGCGCCAAATCGGGTGAGACGCTCGAGTTGAACGTGGGGTATTCCCACTCGGTGAAACTCAGGATTCCTGCCGGTGTGGATGTGAAGATCGAGGTCCCCGCGACGCGCGGTGACGAGACGCCCGCCAAGCTCACCGTCGCCGGGATCGACAAGCAGGCGGTCGGGCAGTTCGCGCGGAGCGTCAAGGACGCCCGAAAACCCGAGCCGTACAAGGGCAAGGGGATTCGTTTTGCAGGTGAGAAGATCCGGCGCAAGGCGGGCAAGGCGTTTGCCGGTGCAGGTGGCTGATTGAGAAGTGGGAGGTCGCCATGAGTGACCACAGCGTGAAACTAAGACGGCGCGATCAGCGGCGGAAGCGTGTGCGCGGAAAGATCTACGGCACGATGGAGCGGCCGCGCCTCTCCGTGTTTCGCAGCTTGAAGCACATTTATGCGCAGGTGATCGATGATGCGAGCGGGAAAACGCTCTGCCAGGCCAGCACAAAATCAAAGTCACTGACTGGCCAGATCAAGCACGGTGGTAACTGTGAGGCGGCCGCCCTGGTCGGACGAATCGTGGCCGAGCAGGCCCGTATGCAAAATGTTCGCAAGGTTACTTTCGACCGGGGTCCGTATCGATATCACGGCCGCATTCAGGCCTTGGCCGAGGCGGCCCGGAAGGTGGGTTTGGAGTTTTAGCAGGGTCCACTGTGCGGACCGAGATCGCGGCGGACAGCGGTCCCCCGATCCTTTCATGGGTGGGGGGCAGGCCGGCGGAGGTTGCCGGTCGCATTGGGATATGGCGGAAGCGCTGCTCGTGGAAGCGGCGCGGCCAGGAACAACGGGTGTAACGAATGGCGACGAGGCCGGCATCGCGGCGGAAGCCGTGGGAAAAAAATGAATCGCCCTATGACGAGAACGTCGTGAAGATTCATCGCTGCTCCAAGGTGGTCAAAGGTGGACGGCGGTTCAGCTTCGCGGCGCTGGTCGTCGTGGGCGATCGAAACGGCCGCGTCGGCGTGGGCTACGGCAAGGCGAACGAAGTGCCGAGCGCCGTCCAGAAGGGTCGCAAGCGAGCCACCGACGCGCTCAGGCCGATCCGCCTGAGCGGAGCGACCATTCCGCATGAGGTCACTGGCCGGTTCGAGTCGAGTCGCGTCCGTCTCCTTCCGGCTCGCGCCGGGACGGGCGTTATTGCCGGAGCGAGCGTTCGCGCGGTGCTCGAGTTGGCCGGAGTCCATGATTGCCTCACCAAGGTATATGGCTCCACCACCCCCAAGAACCTGGTCAAGGCAACCATGGCGGCTCTGGTGTCGCTCCGGGACCGAGAGGTCATCGAAAAACTCCGCGGCGTATCGCTGGTGGACTGAGAAAACCATGAATATCACGGACATCACGACCAAAGGCGGCAGGCATCGCAGGCGAAAGCGGGTCGGGCGCGGCGAGGGAAGCGGACACGGAAAGACCTGCGGCCGCGGCCACAAGGGCGCCGGGGCCCGCTCCGGCTATCGCGCCGCGTCGCTCGCCGAGGGCGGCATGTTCCCGTTGTTCCGTCGGATTCCCAAGGTTGGATTCAACAACGCCAACTTCCGAACGGTCTATCAGATCGTCAACGTCGAAGACCTGGCGACCCGCTTCGAAGACGGACACGTCGTCACGGCCGCTGCCCTGCGCGAGGCCGGGTTGATCCGGCGAGCCGACAAGCCCGTAAAAATCCTCGGCGATGGTGAACTGAGCAAGAAGCTCACCGTTGAGGCCCACCGCTTCAGCGCCGAGGCTGCCAAGAAGATCGAGTCGGTCGGTGGTGTCGTCACCCGACTCGGGCCGCAACCCAAGAAGAAGTTTGTCAAGCGGCCCCGCTGGGCACGTGATCCGGAGCCTGCCGCGGGCAAGAAGGGTTCGAAGAAGGGCGGTGGCGCTTCGGATACCAATGCCGCCAAGAAGACCAAGGGCGCGAAGAAGGCGAAGCCCGCCCGGCCGGAGGCGACGGATGAGAAGAAGCCCCCGAATGAAGATGAAGGAAAAGCAGCAAAGTAGGGACTGAGGCCGTGTCGGTGCCTGGCGTCCGGGCCGTCGATGGGGCGCGATGAGGCGGGCATTCCGTGTTCGGATTGCGCGCCTGAGAATGTGTCATGATTCAGGCGTTCTTGAATATATTTCGGGTCAAAGAACTCCGAAACAAGGTCTTGTTCACGCTGGGTCTGCTGGCGGTATACCGGATCGGCTTTCATGTGCCGTTGCCGGGCGTGAACCAGACCGCGCTCACCGAGCACTTCAAGTCCGGTGGCGGCCTGGGCGGCGGCCTGGAACAGTTGACCGAATACTTCTCACTCTTTACCGGTGGCACGCTCCAACAGAGCACCATTTTCGGGTTGGGGATCATGCCGTATATTTCGGCGTCGATCATCTTCCAGCTTTTGGGAACCGTTGTGCCGTCGCTGGAACGGCTTCAGAAGGAGGGTGACGCCGGCCGGAAGAAGATACAAGAGTACACCCGTTACTCGACGGTCGCGATTTGCCTGATCCAGTCCATGTTCTGGCTGAAATATATAGCCGGTGCGGGCGGTGATTCATCCCTCATCTTTGAGGAATACAACAACTTCGGCCTCTATCCCGGAACGACGGCCGCGTTCTGGATGATGGGCATCATCGGCATGACCGCCGGCACCGTCTTCCTGATGTGGCTCGGCGAACAAATCGACGAATACGGCATCGGAAACGGCGTCAGCCTGATCATCATGGCCGGCATTCTCGCGCGGATGCCGAGCGCGGTCATCATGGTGGCACGAGGCACTTCGATTGACGTGACGAGCGACGCGCAGTTCGGCCCGGCCAAGATTCTCTTCATCCTTGCGGCGTTTGTGGCCGTGGTGGCCGGGGCGATTCTGATAACCCAGGGACAACGTCGTATACCCATCCAACAGGCAAAGCAGACGCGCGGGCGCCGGGTCTACGGCGGTCAGCGCCAGTATTTGCCCCTTCGCGTCAATCACGGCGGTGTGATGCCCATCATCTTCGCCAGCAGCCTCCTGATTTTTCCGGGGATTGTGTTCAACTGGCTGTGGAAGTTGACGGACTGGGGGTTTGTGCGGCTGATCGCCGACGAGTTCAGCCGCTCGAGCTTTCTTTATGCGGCGTGCTACATCGGGATGGTCTACTTCTTCGCGTATTTCTGGACCACCGTCCAGTTCCAGCCGAAGGAAATGGCCAATCAGCTTCGAGATTACGGAAGCTTCATTCCCGGATTGCGGCCCGGCAAGCGAACGGCGGACTATCTGGAAACAGTCATGACGCGGATTACCTACGTCGGGGCCGGCTTCCTGGCGGCGATCGCGGTGATTCCACAGGTGGTGTCGTCGGCGATGGACATCCCGTTCCGTGTGTCGGCGTTTCTCGGCGGAACCGGGTTGCTGATCGTCGTCAGTGTCGGCCTCGACATGATCCAGCGCATCGAGGCCAACCTGATCATGCGCAATTACGGCGGCTTCCTCGGCGAGTCCGGTGGCGGGCGAATCAAGGGGGCCTACGCGTGAATCTGGTCTTGCTCGGTCCACCCGGCGCCGGGAAGGGGACGCAAGCCGTCAAGCTTGCCCAGACGCTCAGCGTGGTCCATCTGTCGAGCGGCGACATCCTCCGGACCGAGCGGAAGAACCAGACGGACCTCGGGAGGCGAGCACAGGACTATATGGACAAGGGGGTGCTGGTGCCCGACGACGTGATCCTCGCCATGATGATGAGCCACATCGACCGGCCTGAGGCTGCGGCAGGCTTTGTCCTCGATGGCTTTCCGAGGACGGTCGTCCAGGCCAAGGGGTTGGATCAGCGGCTGGCGGCGGAAGAAAAACGTATTGATGCGGTTGTCAATATCGATGTGGACGACGTCGAAGTGACCAAGCGGCTGACCGGTCGTTGGTCATGCCCGAGCGACGGGCGTGTCTTCCACGAGACCTACTCGCCCCCCCGGACGGCGGGCGTGTGCGATGTCTGTGAGACCACCCTCGTCCGCCGGAAGGACGACGAACCCGCCGTGGTCGAGCAGAGGTTGCGAACCTACCACGAGCAGACGGAGCCGCTCGTGAGTCACTACCGCGGGCGCGGTGTATTGAAGACCGTGGACGGCAGCGGGAGCGTGGACGCCGTCACAGAGTCGATTCGAAAGGCGTGCCGGCCCGTATGAGAGAAAGGGTTGCACACTCAGTCCCGCGTCGGTTTCGGGTGGGTCAGCAGATGATCATTCTGAAGAGTCCGCGCGAGATCGAATTGATGCGGACGGCTGGTCGGGTCGTTTACGACGTGCTGAACCGCATGCGGAAGATGACGCGGCCCGGCATCACTACGGCCGACTTGAACGAAGTCGCTGAGCGGATGATCGCTGACGCCGGCGGAGAACCGCTCTTCAAGGGTGTTCGGACGAGCGGTGTAAAGTTTCCCTTTCCGTCGGTGATCTGCGCGAGCGCCAACAGCGTCGTGGTTCACGGGATTGCCGATGACCGCGTGCTCGAGGAGGGCGACATCCTCAGCGTGGATTGCGGTGTTCGGTTGAAGGGCTATTGCGGGGACTCGGCGACGACGATCGCGGTCGGACGCATCTCGGCCGAGGCCCAGCGGCTGTTGGACGTGACGTCGAAATCGCTGGATCTGGCGATCGCGGAGATGCGGCCCGGCCGTCGGTGGTGTGAGGTGGCGACCCTCCTTCAGTCGTATGTGGAGTCGGCGGGGTTCTCCGTGGTTCGCGAGTTTGTGGGTCATGGGATCGGACAGCAAATGCATGAGGAACCGAAAGTTCCGAACTATACTGACCGCCGGCAGAAAAAGAACGATTTTCGCCTTGAGCCGGGTATGGTCATCGCCGTCGAACCGATGGTCAACCAAGGCTCCGCGGCGGTGAAAGTGGGCGACGCCTCGGGTTGGCCGCAGGTGACGCGGGACGGCCGCCTGTCGGCGCATTTTGAGCACACGATCGCCGTCACGCAGGACGGAGTCGATGTCCTGACCGACGGCCACAGTACCGGTTCATCCGGAGGAGCAGTCAAATGAAGGTTCGAAGCAGCGTCCGTCGTATTTGTGAGCACTGCAAGATCGTAAAGCGGCGTGGAGTGATTCGCGTGATTTGTTCGGTGAATCCACGCCACAAGCAGCGGCAGGGATAGATCGCCGGCACGGGCCGTGTCGGTCCCCGGGAGTGTTGGAATGCCCCGTATCATTGGTGTTGACGTACCGAACGACAAGCGTGTGGTCATCGCGCTGACCTATATCCATGGGGTCGGCTCGCACCACAGCCGCGAGATCCTGAGAGAAGCGGGCATCGATCACGACGTCCGCGCCAAGAATCTCACGGACGACGAGATCAGCCGCATTGCGACCATCCTGGGCCGGGGCTATGTCGTCGAGGGACAGCTCCGCCGGCAGGTTGCCCAGAACATCGCGCGGCTCAGGGATATTCAGAGCTACCGCGGCCTGCGCCATCGGCGGGGGTTGCCGGTGCGCGGCCAGCGCACGCGGACCAACGCCCGGACCCGAAAAGGTAAAAAGAAGACCGTTGCGGGCAAGAAGGGTGTGAAGGATCTGAGAAGCTAGCGAGGCCGTTCGTCAGGGGTTTCGAGTGGTCTGCGGCGCCGTCGGGCGCGCCGTGCGGAGACACGCAAACGTGGCAAAGTCAGGAAAACGAAAGATCAAGCGTAACGTTGCCCGTGCCATGGCGCACGTCAAGGCGACGTTCAACAACACTATGATTACTATCACCGACCTGAATGGCGAGACCTTGTGCTGGAAATCGGCCGGGACGGTCGGGTTTAAGGGGACGCGAAAGAGCACGCCGTTTGCGGCACAGCGGGCCGGTGAGATGTGTGCCCAAGCCGCCAAGAAGTTCGGTGTACGAGAGGTCGAGGTTCGAGTCAAGGGTCCGGGAAGTGGTCGGGAATCCGCTGTCTCCGGATTGCAGGCGGCCGGACTGCGGGTGCTGTCCATCGAAGATGTGACGCCGTTGCCGCACAACGGGTGCCGGCCGGCGAGGAAGCGGCGAGTCTAGCGGGAAGAGGGTCGGTATGTCCAGAGATCTGGGTCCAGTGTGTCGTAAGTGCCGGCGTGAAGGCGTCAAGCTGATGCTGAAGGGCTTGCGCTGCGAGGGCGCGAAATGCCCGATGGAGAGACAGTCCCGAAACCTGGCGCCGGGATCGTCCAAGAGGTTCAGGCGGCCGCGCGGCACCGAGTACGGCAAGCGGCTTCGGGAGAAGCAGAAGGTCAAAAGATATTACGGCCTGTTCGAGAAGCAGTTTCGTCTCTACTTCGCCCGTGCCCAACGGTCACGCCAGAACACCGGTGAGGCGCTGCTCTCTCTCTTGGAGCGGCGGTTCGACAACGTGGTCTGCAAGCTTGGATTCGCTGCGTCGCGGAAGTCGGCCCGCGTCGAAATCACCCACAATCACTTCACCGTGAACGGGAAGCGCGTGAATCGGCCCAGCTACCTCGTGAAGAAGGGAGACCGGCTCGGGGTTCGATCGCGCGAAGGGAGTGAGAAGATGATTCGCGGCCAACTGGAGGCCGATCCCGGCCGGCCGGTGCAGGCCTGGCTGAAACTTGAGATCGGACAGCTTGCCGGCGAGGTGCTCGCGCTGCCGACGCGCGACGACGTTCAGATTCCGGTGGAAGAACAGTTGGTTGTTGAGTTCTGCAGTCGCTGACTTTCGTGGAACCAAAACGGGGCCCCGCGCTTGCGTCGATCGCGCCCGGGGCGAAACATCTGGCACGGATTGATAGCGCCTGCCAGGGGAGGACAATGCGATGCGAATTCGGTGGCGCGGTCTGGAGTTGCCCTCTCGCGTTCAGCGCGATGAAACCGTCAGCACACACAAGTACGGATGTTTCGTGGTCGAACCTTTTGAAAGAGGCTTCGGCACGACGGTCGGAAATGGTCTGCGCCGAATCCTGCTGTCGAGCCTTGAAGGCGCCGCGGTCACCCACGTCCGCATCAAGGGCGCCGACCACGAGTTCACGACGATCCCGAATGTGCTCGAGGACGTTACGGCGATCATCCTGAACGTCAAGGGCCTGATCATCCGCTGTAAATCTGACGAACCGAAGACGATGCGTGTTCGCGTCAAGGGCCGAAAAGGCGAGACGGTCGAGGTGCGCGCCAGCGATATCGAGGCCGACCCGGCGATCACCATCATCAACCCCGGACACGTCTTCGCGACCCTCACGGACGAAGTCGAGTTTGACATGGAGATGACCGTCGGGACCGGTCGAAGCTACAAGACCGCCGACGAACACAAGTCTCCCGAGGAGGAGCAGATCATTGGCGTCATTCCGGTCGATTCGGTCTTTTCACCCGTCGTCCGCGTCCGCTATCGCGTTCAGGACACGCGCGTCGGGCAGCGAACGAACTATGACCGACTCGTGCTGGAAATCTGGACCAACGGAACCATTACACCCGAGATGGCGCTCGTCGAGGCGGCCAAGATCCTCCGCAAGCACCTCAATCCGTTTGTGCAGTATTTCGAGTTGGGGGGGGGGCTCGCTGTCGGTGCCGCGCCTTTCGAAGACGGAGCTGTCGGTCCGGCGGATGAGACCATGCTCTCGATCCCGATTTCCGATCTGGAGCTGTCGGTTCGAGCCGCCAATTGCCTCGAATCCGCGAAGATTCACACCGTCGGCGATCTGATTCGCTGTACCGAGCCGCGCTTGCTCGAACTGCGCAGCTTCGGGAAGACGTCGCTCCGTGAGGTCAAGCGGAAGCTGGCGGATCTTGGAATCTCGCTCGGCGTCGCGGTCGAAACGGCGCCCGAACCAACGGATGACACTCCGTCGGCGTCCGATCCGCCCTTGGTCGCCGAGGTCGCGCCGCCGCCGCCACCGGACGAGACGGAAGCGAGCGGCGCTTCTGTGGGAACGATTATGCCCGTGGGCTTCCCCACCCCGCCTCCGGCAGCGAGGCCGGATGCCGCCCCGAGCAGCAACTGAGGACGTCTTGCGGAAGCATCGAGACGAGAACACGGTCCGGCGACGGCATGCTGCGGCGAGGCCGGCTGCCCGTCGCTCCGTCCCCCCCGGACCTTCGGTACGGATGACAGGTGAGTTATGAGACATCGAGTCGCAGGACGACACTTATCACGCACGTCGGCGCACCATTTGGCGATGCGGAGGAACATGGCCCAGAGCCTGTTCCAATACGGCGAGATTAGGACGACTCTGACCAAGGCGAAAGAGCTGCGGCCCTTCGCCGAGCGGATGATCACGCTCGCCCGCAAGGGAACGCTGCAAAGCCGGCAACGCCTCATCGCCGCACTGGGAGATCGCGCGGTGATCGACCGCGAGCAGCAGGAGAAATATGACCAGATGTCCGACGCCCAGCGGCAGAAGGTGCTGAGGGCGCGCTCGGGCCGGCGTCATCGCGCGGGCGTCGTGCCTGCGGCCTACAACAAGAAAAAGATTCCATTTGTCGCCCAGTCCGTAATCCACAAGCTGATCACGGATATCGCGCCGCGGTACGCGGATCGGCCCGGTGGCTATACGCGGATCATCCGGCTGGGCACACGGCGCATCGGCGACAACAGCGATCTGGCGGTTCTTCAACTTGTCGGGGACGAAGAGGGGCCTGCGACGAGCGAGCGACGCAAGACGATGAGCCGTCGCAAGGAGATGGCCGTCAACCGGAGACGTCGACTCGAGGCCAAACGCCCTCGAAGAAAGTCCCGCGCCAGCGGGGCCAAGAGGACCGACGCGAAGAAACCGGATGCCGAGCCGCAGTCCGCCCCGGCGGAGTCCGAAGCGCAAGCTCCACCCGACGCCGGCGCGGGGGCTGGGGAGTCATCGGAATAGAGCGTTCCGGTTCGTGGGCGGTGCAACGCCGGAGCGATGGGCCAGGCCCGGCCGGAGTGCCGGTCGCTGTGCGGTGAAGCCGTGCCGCCGGTCAGGCGGGGTTCCCGGATGACGTCGTCGAATTGCGTGTTCTGCGGGATTGCCGAGGGATCGATTCCCTCTCTGCGTGTGCTGGAAACGTCGGAGGCTGTGGCCTTTCTGGATGTCGGCCCCTTGGCACCGGGCCATTGCCTGCTCGTTCCTCGGCACCATTGCCGGAGCATTCTCGATGTGCCCGCCGACGTGCTGTCCGCCTTGGCGGCGCAACTTCCAAAGCTGGCTGCGGCCGTCCTTGAGGCCACCGGCGCGACCGGCCTGAACATCCTCCAGAACACCGGCGAATCCAGCGGCCAGGCCGTCTTTCATCTGCACTTTCACCTCATCCCGCGCGTTGATGGCGACCGACTCGGATATCGGTGGAACGCCGGGGCCTATGAGCCTGGAGAGGCCGAATTGATCCAGGCCCGCGTTCTCGGTGAGTTGAAGGAATGATCGTCCGGCCGACGCTCGAAGCAGCGACCTGTGCGGGCGACACAAGGAGGAAGTGTATGCGGGGTTCTTGGGGCTCGTGCTGTGCTGTTGTCGTCTTTTTCGCAGGCTCTCAGGCGCTGGCAGCCTCCGGGCAAGAGTCGCTTCGAGGTCCGACCTGCTACCAATTCGAGACCTCCGACCTGCGATTTGGCGATTTGCTGACGCTCCGTGACGGATCGCGCCATGTCGGCAAGGTCATGGAGTGGGCGGACCGAATTCTGCTTTTTGGGCAAGACGGCCGGACGTCCAACTTCGATGCAGATGCGGTCGACACGTTTCAGACGCGCCGGACGCTGCGGCACCTGCGTCGGCCGGCGCGGCCGGACCTGACCGTAGGCTACGTCGAGCGCCTTCCGCGCGATCCGAGCTGGCACGGCCGCGTGCGGAGCGCCGGCGGCCTGCCGCAGTTGATGGTCGATCCGAATGCGCGGCCGTGGCGACCGAAGGTTGGCGCGCCGGTCACGTTTCGTGTGCACCTGTTGAACGCCGGTGGAGCGGCGTCTGCGGCGACCTCCTGTCGCGTCGCGATCGATGACGAAACCGTCGTCACCGTGGACGTGCCGGCTCTTGCTTTTGGAGAGACGCACGTCTTCGAAACGAAATGGTCGTGGCGGGACGGCCCGCACACTCTGCATGTCGACATCGAGTCTGCCCCGGCCTCGCACGAGATCGTTCGCTGGAACAATCGCTTCGCCGAGCCGATCCACGGCCTCGGCGTGACGGCGATCGTCGCTCGGAATCGCTATGAGGCCTTCCGCGGGCTGCGAAATACGGTCGACTCGTTCTGCTTCGAGGATTGGCTTCAGTACCAGCTCCGAAATCTGAACGCCCTGATGGCCGCGTCGGTCTATCCCTCCGCGCCCCAAGGCATTCTCGAACGCCTGCGGGTCGACCGGATTCTCGTGGTCGACGACCCGGAAATCACACCGTGGCCGACCGACTATGCCGCCCTCCTGCTCTTCGAGCCGTTGCGGCCGGGCGAGGAACTGGTCGACATGGCGACGCATGTCGACTGGCCGGCGCTCCAGACCATCAGTCGCGACCTCGGCCTGATCGATCTGACGACGACGGACACGACGCTCGAACAATGTCTGGTCCGCGACGCCAACGGAATGTACGTGCAGCGGCGGCACCTGTTTCCACGACCGCGATCGATGATGTACGCCGCCGGCGGTTTCCCGTTCAGCGAGCAATCGGCGGGATTCCTGAACCAGACGCTCGGGCGACCGCGCGGCTTCCGCGGCGACTATCTCTATCAGGTGCCGGAGACGGTCGCCGTCGAGGTCCGTGCCAACGACGGCTCGGCGCTTGAGGGCGTCGAGGTCGAGGTCTTTCAGTTGACGGCCGAGGGCGAGTACGCCGGCACGATCGTCGGAGCGGGGCCGTCGGATCCACTCTGCGCGGCCACGACCGATGCCTCGGGCCGGGCCGTCCTGCCCAACCGCGATGCACCGTCCAACAAGACGCCCGGCGGCTATGAGCTGCGGCCCAATCCCTTCGGCAAGATCGCCGTCGACGGCTCGAACGGGCTGTTGCTCCTGCGGCTTCGCCAGAACGGCGCCGAGGAGTACCACTTCCTCCGGCTGTTCGATTGCAACGTGGCCTATCTTCGCGGAGCGCACCGCGAATATGTCCATAAGCTCTGGACGCGTTTCGGCGATCCCGACGCGCTGCCCGCACCGCCCTACACGGCCGTCCTCCCGCGCGAGACGACCACAGACGACGGTCCGCCGCGGTTGTACGTGACCTGGCTGGCGGCGCCGGGCACTCCCGGCGAGAAACTGGACGAGTTTCGCGTCTACCGTCGGACGAGCTTCGGAGGCAACGGCGCCAAGCCGTGGTCGCTGCACCGGGTCGTGCGACGCGAGGGCCGGCGCTGGGTCCTCCAGGCCGACGTCGACTGTTTCCAGGAAACGCACGACGACGGCCCCTACTCGCTGGACACCTTTCTCGCGGTGTCCGCGGTCGACACGCAGGGCCATGAGAGCGGCCTGTCCCCGGTGGCGGCCACCGTGGCCTATGACAAAGACGCCGTGAAGTTCGCCATCAACTCCGACCATCAGGCATTCATCACGATCGCCGGACCCGGCCCCGCCCAGATGCTCCACTACAACGGCATGGTGGGTACGCAACCCTACGGCGTCCGATTCCGGCGGTTTCCCGGATACCGGCCGGGATTCGGCGGCATCGCGATCGGCTCAGACCGCCGTCTAATCATCACCGATCCGAAAAACCACATCCTGGCCTTCTACGACCGCGGCGACCTGGTCGACGTCGTGCCGAAACAGTCGGCGTGGCCCGGTCTTCCGAGTCCGGCCGAGGGCCGTTTCAACGACCCCGCCGACGTCGCCGTAGACGATCAGGGTCGCTTGTATGTGGCCGATCGCGGCAACGACCGCGTGCAGATCCTCGGCGCGGGGGCGGCGTTCGCGGGCTTGCTCGATCCCGACTTTCATTTCGATCACCCCGCGGCGCTGGGATTCGCCAATGGTCACTTGTGCGTCACGGATCACGACGGCACGCGGCTTCGCGTCTATGACGTGTCGGGGGAGACCGCCCGGTTCGTCCGAGAGCTCCCGCCCCTCGTCGACGCCGACCGCGGCCTCGTCGACCGCAGCGGCCGGGTCTATGCGGGCGGCCGCGACGTCGACGGAAAGTGGGCCATCCTGATCTACGAGCCGGACGGCGAGACGGCGAAGTTCGCCGAGGCCATCCACAAGGCCGAGGGCGAAATCGGCGACATCAATCGCCCGCGGGGGCTGTACCTCTTCGTCCACGGCGAAGACCAGTACGGCTATTTCGTCAATCGGTTGCCGTTCAACGTCCGGCGGGTGAAGTTCAAGTAGGCGAGTGGGAGAATCGTATTTTCAGTGGCGGCGGTTGCGCCGTGCCCCTATGATTGATGGATGTTAAATATTACTCTCTGTACACCATTGGGCCGGCGCCGGCCGTACGGAGTCGTTCCGCTGATCCTGTGGTTGGCGCTGGCGGCGACGGCTCGGGCGCAGGGACCGACGCGTGTCGAGGTTCGGCCGGTCGTCGACCGCGACGTCGCCCCGACGATCGAACTCGTCGGGACCATCGGCCCGCGCCTGCGGACGAACGTCGCGGCGGAAGTGGCCGGTCTGGTGGCGGACATGGGCGTCGACATCGGCGACTGCGTCGCATCCGGACAGCCCTTGTGCAAGTTGCGGGACCACGCCCGGCGGACGGCCCACGACGAGGCGGTGGCGACCCGCCAGCGGCTGGAGGCCGTGCTCGGCGAACATCACGACAACCTCGCAAAAGCCGCCCTTTGAAAAGAACGCACCGCCGCGCTGTAGGATTCTG
>CAYQDV010000020.1:23637-26719 GCA_964416295.1 uncultured Planctomycetaceae bacterium | reverse complement strand
GCGGCAGCAAGCCCGGAGGTGCGCGCGGCGGGGCCGGCGACGCGAACCCGCCGACCGGGTCCGGCGGGCCGTCACAACCGCAGGGTGGTGAACCCAGGGACGCGGACGGCGGAGATTCGTCGGGGCGACCCTCCGGCGACGAGCGCACCGAGCGACCGCGTTCTGATGAGGATCAGCCGCCGGAGGACGAGGCGGGACCAACGGAGGCCGACGGTCGCTTCAGAGGCGAGGGGCACGGCGAGGCGTTGGACGGACAGGACCGTGATCGGGCGCGCGACGCCGTCGATGAGCTAGACAGACGACTTCATCGCGGCGACATCGATCCGGAGACGCTGGAGGATCTGGGCTGGACGCGGGCCGAGGCGCTGCGATTCATCCGGGCGTTTCGCCGTCGCGATCGCAGGGCGCAGCGCGACACGAACGAGCGATTCACGGGGCGGATTCGGGAGGTGTCCCAGCGAACGTCGGGCGACGCGGAGCGGCGTCGCGGTGAAGGAACGGCTCGGGGCATCCGCCACGGCCTGACGACCGATCGACGCGGTCGCACGACGGCCGAACAGGTTCGCGAGCGCCAGCCCGAAGTCGTTCCGCCCGAATACCGCGATCTGCTCGAGGAGTACTATCGTTCGATGGGCCGACTCCGGCGAAAACACTCGAAACGTTAGATCAAGTTGAACAGTCATGGAGCTTGGACGGCCTTGGTGATAGCGCCAAGGCTGCTCTCCTGCCACAAGAATGCCACGCCAACGCCCCGAAGCAACGGGCAAGGTCGTGACTACACGGCCTCGGGCACACGAACACGCCACGCACGCTTCACAAAACACGATTCAGAAAGCAAAAAAAAGAAAAGAACGGTCAGAGGTGCTCAACTCGGGCTACTACAGCTCAGTGTCGGGCAGGGCCTTTTCGATCGTTTTGACGATGGTCTTCTCGTGGCCGGCGCCGACCTCGGACAGTAGGATCTTGCCGTCCGGCCCGATGACGTAAAACGTGGGGATGCCACTGACGTGGTAGGCCTTCGCGACGTCATCGGCCTTCAGAAGCAAGCCATAGGTGTAGTCTTTTTTCTTCATGTAGGCCGCGGGATCGCCGCCCCGCTCCCAGGTGTTCATCCCGAGTACCTTGACCGACTTGTCTTTGAATCGCTCGTGGATCTTCTGGATGCCCGGCATGGCCATCTTGCACGGCCCGCACCAGGTCGCCCAGAAATCGAGAACGACGATCCGGCCCCGCAGGTCCTTGAGCGACACCGTCCGGCCCTCCGGGGTCTTGAGCGACCAATCGGGCGCGGCGGTTCCGGTCGCCAGCAAGGCTCGCGGGGGTTCGCGTCGCCTATTATCGATCTTAGTCTTTTTGTATCCGACAGGACACTCGGGCACAAATGTGTCGTCGTCGAAATCCGGGGCCGGATCGAGTTCCGTGATGATGATGGAGAAATCGCCCCTGCCGCGTGCCCCGATGCGGTCGACTCGCCGGGGCAATTGGTCATCGCGGCCGAAGTACCAGCGAGACTCCTGGCTTCCGAGGACATTATAGACAACGTGGACCACGTCGCAGTCGACGCCGCCGATCTTCCGCGTGCCCTCGTAGATCACGGACTTGCCGTTGAGTTCATCGCTGAAGGGCGCGTCGTGAAGGAACTCGATCATGTACAACGAATACGCCATACCCAAAAGCGGCCTCGCGTCCGGCATCTTTGCCCGGGTGTACGTTTTGTCCGTGTCGTCGATCCGGATCACTCGGCGGCCGTCGGTGGCCACGCGAACGCGCCGCGTCTCATCGGAGCCTGGAGGCGTCACCTCGGCCTCGATCGACAGCCGAGGCAGGGCCGGCCCGCTGCCGAACAGCCGACCGATCAGGCCCCGCTTACGGGCCGGCGTCGCCACCAGCTTGCCGTGGACCTTCGGAAACCTCTCGGCGCGGCGACCCGATGTCGCAATCTCTGCCCGGTAGGACACCTTCTTCACGGCCTTCGTGGCCGCGTCGGCCTTTGCAAGAATCTCCATCGGATCCGGCGGCGCGGCACCGGCCGGCAGACAGAGAACCAACGACGCCAGAACCGGAGCAATCGCGATTTTGCTCATGGCAACAACTCCCGAGCAACCTCGTGTCGAAGCAGGGGCCGACGCGACCGCGTGAGCTACGCGCCCTGCGCGGCTTTTTCTTCATATTCCTTTAATGCCTTCTCGATACCTGAACGCATTCGCGAACCCTCTTTCGATACATCGAGGGCCTTCTTCTGCCACTTGATGGCACCCGTCAAATCGCCGGAGTCGGCTAGGGCGCGGGCATAGGTGTCGAGAATCGAAGCATCCTTCTCATGGCTGAGGTCGACGGCCTTCCTCGCGCCTTTCAAGACCAGCTTCAGATCACGGGCATCGGCGTAATCCTCCTCGGTCAGCAGGCTCCAGGCAAACTCGTTCAGCATCTGGGCGCTGTCGCAGCCGGCGACCATCTTGTAGCCGAACTTGGTGGCCGCGCCAGTGTCCTTGATCTTCGTCGCGAGAATCTGAAACTTCATCAACGCCGTGCGATGCTCGCTGGGCCGCAGGGCCAACACCGCATCCGCGGCGGCCAGCGCCTTCTTCCATTCGGACGCCTGGAGGTGCGTCATCATCTCGGTCTGGAGCTTGTTGAGCTGCTTCGCCTCCTTCACATAGGCCTTGTCACCGGCCAGCTCCCCCACCTGGATATCGAGCCCCATCATCGGATGACCAATCCATTTCACCTGCCCGCCCTGGACCACAAAGGCCGTGGGAATGCCGTTCTGGCCGGCCGCCTTCATCCACGCTTTGTCCGTCTTGCCTTTCTTGTCGATCGCGACGGTGTATCGCATCTTCTCGCTCCAACCGTCCTTCAGGAACGCTCGGACGACCTTGGACTTCTCGCCGCTGATGCCGATGAAATGCACGTTGCGCTTCTTGAAGTGGTCCTGCATCTCCGACATGTGCGGAATGCTCATCTTGCATGGCCCGCACCACGTCGCCCAGAACTCGACGACGTAGATGTCGTCGGACTTCGCCGCAGTCAGATCGATCGGATCACCCTGAAGCCACTTGTCGATGTGAAGGGCCGGGGCCTT
>CAYQDV010000020.1:17715-23537 GCA_964416295.1 uncultured Planctomycetaceae bacterium | reverse complement strand
GCCATCAGCCGCCGGGGCGTCCGCCTCGATCACCGCCCTTGCCCTCTTCATGGTCGCCCGCCTCGGCGTCGACGAGCTTGATGGAGGTGAGGTATCCTGTCTTGGCGCCTTGAATCACATTCGCCTCGATCGGCTGATCGGCTTCGAGGTCGCCCAGATCGATCGTCGTGTTGGCCGCATCCGAGAACTTCGTCACATCCTCCAGCACCTTCAGCTTCAGCTTCTTAAGCCGAACTCTTTTCTTTCGGTTGCCGGACGACCGCTGAACAACCGGCGGCGGCCGGTTGGGGTTGATCTTCGCGGCGACCTCCGGCCAGTCACCGCTCTTCGGCTTGCAGCGAAGAACCACAATGTCGCCGTCGATCTCGACAATCTTGCCTTCGACGGCAACGGGGTTGAATGTCATGTCCACAAGTTCTTTTTTCTTGAACCGGCTGGAACGCTTGTGCCTGCGCGACCGACCGTCGCCGTCATCCTCGTCCGATTTTTCGACGGACCAGTTCACCGTGCAGTACAACCCCGTGGAGAGAATGTCTTGAAGCTGGTCCTCCGCGAAGCTGCCGTCTCCGATGTTGATGGAAAACCCGTTGTCTTTCCGATGAACGCGTAGCCGGAGAGTCTTCAGGTCCTTGCGGAACGGCCGGAAGGTCAGGTGCCCGACTAGATTGTTATCGCTGTCATTCTCAACGGGGCTGAACTTCAGAATACGGCCGAAGTAGGATCCGGAATCCGCCGGCGCGCCGATCTTGATTCCTCCGCCGCTTCGTGGCGGTTTCTTGCCGCGACCGCCGGTCGAACCGCCCAGGCCGATCTGTGCGACCGCCTGCTCCGCACCCACGAGAATGAGACACGCCGCCAGTCCCAGTGCCCACCGCACCGCACGAGAATGTGTCAGAATATTCATGTCCGATCTCCTCTGATAGCAGAAACGCCGACGGTCCGGCCGCCGCGCTTGTGGACTCCTTCCATTCGCGTGTCTCAACCGAAGGCCGGCGAAACACGGAATAGTACATCGCTCTTGCAGGAGCACCGGCCTCGCTACGAGCGACGTCGCTCGCGTTGCTCGCGAGGCGTACGGTCTTCGGGGCCGCGCTTGCCGCCCTCGCGGGCGTGAATCTCCAGAACCGTCCGCGGCCCGCCGTCTATCGCGACGGCGTCGAATTCCATGGTCGGGCGAAGATCCTCCAGCTTGGACGCTTCACCCTCGAGCGTAACCGTCGTGATGCCGGCGACCGAAAGGGTCAACCTCCGGCGCGTGGGTTTCTTCCTGAGGTTCCTGCCATGCTGTGGCCTCCGGGAATGACGGCCGCGGACCGTGACCGCCTCCGGTATCGCGGCCCGGACTTTCCGGCTTGCCATTACCACGACCCTCTTTCGATGGACCGACTGGATGACCCCCTCAATCTCGACCGTTCGGATTCGTATCTCGCCCGCCATTCGCCCGTCCAGATCGTCCGCGGTCCGCCAGTTCATCTCCACCGGCGTGCCGGTCACCAACAGGGCGCGCACCCGGGCTGGAGATAGCGTCGTGTTCCGGACCGAATACGCGGTCTCGCGCGTCAGGACGGCGGCATACTGGCGACCTTCCTTCGTCCGAACGGCGATCGTGCCGGTCTTCTTCGCACCGGAGCCGGCGATCTCGCCGGAGTCCCTCCCGCTCTCGGGTCGCTGCCTCCTGTAAAGCCGGATGCGGACGATCTTGCCGCGAACCGTCCCGTGTTCGCGCGAGCCCCGCCCGCCGACGGCTCGGCCCCGTCGTGACCGGGAGTTGCCGCCGGATCGCTGGGCGGATACAGTAGGGGCGCACAGCGAGATGATCGTGATCGCGGTCAGGACATCGCGAGGTATGAATCGCATGTCAGCTCCGTGAAGGGCGGCCTTCTGGGCTGGAGTACCGGCTCCGATGTCATTCTAGGCCGCAATGGGAGATTTCACAAGTGCGGGCAAGGCGACAAGGTGACGATTCCACGATGGCGGCGGGCGGTGCGGTCCCCATGGCGACCGGCGTCGCCCTGATGGTCCTCGCGTCTCTGTGGGCCGTGAACCCAGCCTCGGGGGCACAGCCGACGAGTCGCCCTCGCAGCGGTCCCGCTCCCCTGCCCGACGGCTTCATCGCACGCGAACTCCGGTTGCCGGACGGCTCCGTACGGAAGTACACGGTCTTCGTTCCCGCCGACTATGACCGTGATGCCTCCCACAAGTGGCCGGTCATCGTCTTCCTGCACGGCAGCGGAGAGTGCGGTGTGGACGGACGGCGTCAGACCCGCGTCGGACTGCCGAAATACATCGCCGGGCGACCCAAGCGATTTCCGTTCATCACGGTGATGCCTCAGGCTCGAACGCTCTGGTTCCGCAACGAAGACGCCGCCGCAGTCTGGTTGGCGCTCGAGGAGGTCCATCGAGATTATCGCACCGATCGCGACCGCGTCTATCTGACGGGGCTTTCGATGGGTGGCTTCGGGGCATGGGAACTGGCGATGCTGCGGCCGGACGTCTTTGCCGCGATCGTGCCGGTCTGTGGCGTCGGCCATGAGGACTACGTCTCGAACATCGTCCACGTCCCGGTCTGGGCTTTCCATGGGGCCAAGGATCGAAACGTCCCGGTTGCCGGCTCCCGAAAACCCATCGAGGCCCTCCGCCGGCTCGGCGCCAAGCCGAAATATACCGAGTTCCCCACCTTGGGGCACCAGTGTTGGGATCGCGCCTACGCCACTCGCGGGCTGTGGCCGTGGCTTCTCAAGCAGCACCGCGGCGGGGCACCGCGGACGATCGACTACAGACTCCCCCGAGGAACATCGCGTCTCTGGTGGCTTGCGGTCGAGGCCGAGCCGGAAATCGACCACCCGGCGCACATCCACGCGACCCTTGAGGACAAGGGCCGTGTGTCGATATCGAGCGATGGAATCCGATCATGGGCGCTGATCTCCGATTCCGATCCGCTCAAGCCGGGTGAAGCCGTTGAGGTCACCTGGAACGACAAGCCCGTCTACCGCGGTCCGTTCAAGGGGACGCTCAAGGCACCGTCGCAGAAGGCGACAACGACGGGAGGATAGCCCTCGGCGGCAGCCGGGGGTTCGACGTGGGCGTGCGTTTGAAAGTCAGCCGATAGCCCCCGGGGAGTAGTCGGGAGGTCGAACGATGTCGATGCGAGCGAGCCGCAGCTTCTGCATATGGATGGTGGCAACCGCCGCGATGGCGGCCGGGTCTGGGTGTGCCGGCGGGGCGGCGGCCGACCGGGACGTCGTGCAGATCGGCTCAACCAAGGCCGGGTGGCCCGGGTTGCCGCCCGAGTATCTCGCCCTGCATCCCCGGCTCGAGGCCGTGTTTGGGCATCATGTGCGGTTTGTCGCCCAGCCGAACGGAATCGCCTTGGGCCAGCAACTCGAACAGGGGCAGATCGCCTTCGCGATCATGTCGTGCAAGGAGTACGCCCAGGTCGTCGATCCGACCCATCTGAAGCTCCTCGTCTCCGCCGTGAACGCCGCCGGTAAGACGTCTCGCAAGGCCCTCCTCGTGGCCAAGGCCGACTACAACATCAAGTCGATCGCCGACTGCAAGGGCCGTCGGTTCGCCTTCGGCGCCCACGGCGATCCCCTGACCGACCTGGCCACCCAGGCGGCCTTGGAGAAGGGGGGCGTGCCGGTTAAGGACCTGTTGTCCGAGCTTGTCTTGCTGACACCGCCGCCATTCGCTTTCGAGGGCCGGTTATACCGAGGTACAGGCGTGGCGACCACGATCCTGGCCGACCTCACCGTCAATGCCGGAGTCATCGACGAAATCGACTACGCGGCGATGCCGGACAAGGGGGGCAATTTCATCACGGGACCGTCCAAAGACCTGTTCATCAAGCTGGGAGAAACGCGGACGATTCCCGAAATGGTCGTCGTGGCCGGCCCCCATGTGGACAAAGACGCGGCGGCGAAACTCACCGACTTCCTCGTCAACAAGGTCAAGGACGACCCCAACATCTGTCGCCAACTCGGCGTCACGGGCTTCGCTGCCGCCGACCGAGCGGCTTACGACCATGTCCGCCAGTGGCTCGCCGGTCTGAAGTGACGCCGGCGGCGGGCGATCGTCACCGGACGAGGGGCAATCTGCCGATACACGTTCAAGGGCCGCCGGAAGACCCCCACGGTCCGGTCCCTCGTTGCCGAAGGAGCCGTCCATGTCACCTTCGCCGAGTCGAGTGATCTGTCTCGCGTTTGCGACCGGTTTTGTGGTCACGGCCACCCGCCCGGCCGCGGCGCAGCGTTTGCTGGGCGCGACCGGCCGAATCCCATCCCGCGTCCCTGCCCCCGGGCACGTCGCCGATATCCACCGCACACGCCGCCACCGCCGCGCGTCCCCCCAGCGCAGCAGAACAGTGGTAGCGGACCCGGTCGGCTGGCAGGTGGCGCTCGACCGCGCCGGATTTTCGCCGGGCGTCATCGACGGGATCATCGGTTCGAAGACCCGCGCCGCACTGCGAACGTTTCAGGCGTCCTCCGGGTTGAAGACCAGCGGTGAACCGGACAGCGCGACCCGGACCGCCCTGGGAGTGGGGCTGCGGCCCGCCGTGGTCCGCCGGACATTGACAGACGTAGACGCTCGCCTGGTTGCCCCGGTGCCGCGGAGCTGGATCGCGCGATCCGAGGCGCGGTTTCTGGGCTACCGTTCGCTGGCCGACCTGGCGGCGGAGCGGGGCCACTGCACGCTGCGGCTGCTGCGGGAGCTCAACCCCGGCCTGAATGTAGACAATCTCAAGGCCGGCGACGCGCTGCGCTTGCCCAATATTGAGGGACCGTGGCCGGAGGTTTCCGAGAGTCCATCGGATCGACCGGAGCGCGGCACGCACGCTGCGGCTCCGAGGGTCGCCTCCCTGGAGGTCGACCTGGAGACGAAACATATCCGCGTCCTCGACGCCGCCGCGAACACCATCGCAATGTTCCATTGCTCGATCGCGCGCGATCGCGACAAGCGGCCCACGCAACCGTGCAAGATAAAGACCATAGTAAAACATCCGGTCTATCTGTTTGATCCGGCGCACTGGCCCGAAGTGCACGATGTGGATCGTCGCCTCAACATCCCGCCCGGACCGCGCAATCCGGTCGGGCTTTGCTGGATCGGGCTGACCCTGCCGGGCTACGGCATGCACGGCACGCCCGATCCCGAGATGATCGGAAAGACCGGTTCGCACGGCTGCTTCCGGCTGACCAACTGGGACGCGCTGCGGCTGGCCGGAATGGTTCGCGTGGGGATGGACGTACGATTCGTCCCGGGCGCGCCGACGGCATCCGGCCGGAACGGTACGATGTCAACCCGGAAGACCGCGGCCATACCGCGTGGGCGGTGACCGGCACGAAGGGCCAAGCGCGAAGCCGGGCGGCCGGGGGCATGTCGACAACAATCCCTGATACAGAGAGCGTCTTCGATCGCTGGACCGCGTGGACGCTCATCGGTGTCGCGACGTTCATGGTCTGGGGAGCCACCCACTACACGGTCTTCGACGACGAGGCCTTCAGTTGCCGGCGCTACGTCCTCCCTCCGGCAGCGATGGTCTCGGCGCTGTGGCACGGCGCGGAACCCGATCCGCCACTCTATTACGTCCTGCAGAATGGCTGGGTCCGTCTGATGGGCGTGGGGCCGCTCGGGCTGCGCAGCCTGTCGATTCTCCTGTTTCTGGCGGGTCTCGTGTTCATCCGGCTGGCAGGAACCGCCTGGTTCGATGCGCCAACCGGCCGCGCGGCAATCCTCCTGGCCGCCTTGCACCCGGCCCACCTGTTCTTCGGATTCGCGGCCCGTTGGTATGCCATGATGTTCCTGGCCGTCGCGCTGCTCCTCTA
>CAYQDV010000020.1:0-17615 GCA_964416295.1 uncultured Planctomycetaceae bacterium | reverse complement strand
CTTCAGCGGTCCGGCGTGCATCCTGGCCGCGACCGTGCTGGTCAGCGGTTGGCGTGCCGGACGCCGTCGCACCGAGGGCAGGCTCGCGCGGATGGCCGCGACCGCACTCGCCATCGGCTGGGCCGGATGTTTCTTCAACCTCGTCACACAACGGAATTGGTCGAGCCTGCGGTGGCTGGATCCGTTCGAATCCGTCGCCCGCCACGTCCACAGGTCCCTCACCAAAGATTCCGGCATCGTCGTCGCGGCGTCGCACCCCTCGGTCCGCTACTATCACGCGTGCCTTCGCGCTCTGGAGGCCGGCGGCTCGGACGCCGATCGAACGTGGCGCATCGATGCGGCAGCGTGGCGGCAGGCCGACGCGCGGCGACCGGGGCCGATTCCCATCAGAGACAGCGGTGTGTGCTCGCCACGAGACATCGTCCACGCCACGTCCTATCCAACGCCGGAGGCCGCCGTCACGAGCGTCGCGCAGTGGATCACAATCGAGACAACCGGCTATTCCGATGACGCCGACGGGTCAGCGTTCCGCGCGATCCTGCGACACGCCTTCGAAATGACCCGCGAGCGCAATTGGCTCCGGGACTCCGACGCCTCCCTCAAGGACCGGCTCGACCCGGCCTTCAGACATCCCCCATGGCGGATCGTCGTCCGCCACTGGAATCGCCGGTCGCTCCCCCGGGCCTTGACGCCACCGTGAGCGAAATCTCGTCCGTCCCCTTGCTTTTCTTGAAATCACTGTCCAATTGAAGCGTCCAGCAGCGGAGAACAGGTGACCCGATGGGGTCTGACCCGCTCTCCCATCCCTTCTCTGAATGCGGGCGCCTCGGTCCATTTCAAAGGCCGCGGTGCCCGCGCGCGCCGCCATATTGACACGGACAGCCGACATCGGCGACAATGAACGCGTGGGTCGGAGGGTGTCGCCGAGGCGTCCCTGATCGTCCATCCACGCATGGGGTACCCTTCCGGCAGCGCCCAGAGGCGAAGAATGCCCGAACTCCGAATTCACTATTCCGGCGGCCGGATCGTTCCGGTGAGGGTCAGCCGGCCCGAGGTGGTGATCGGGCGGGATGCGTCCTGCGACCTGGTGCTGGAGGATGCAATCACGTCGCGGCAGCATGCCCGATTCAGTCGCGACGACAAGGGCGGCTACTGGATTCACGATCTTCAGAGCAAGAACGGGACAACCCTCAACAACCGGCAAGTGAAACGCAGCCGCGTCCGCCACGGCGATCGGATCGGCATCGGTGATTGCTTCCTGACCTTCGATGCGGGCGCGGCGGAGACGCAGGTCGTCCTGAAGGATCCGGTCAGCACCGGCTCGGCGACGACGAGCGCCTGGGACACATCCCATCGCCTCACGCTTCCGCAGCAGCGCCTCGAAAAGCTGTACGAACTCAACGAGCGGTTGACGGGCCGCTTCGACCGCGACGACCTGCTCAGCGAGGTGCTCGACATCTGTATCGAGTTGCTGCGTTTCGAACGGGCGGGCGTCGCCGTCTGGCGGGGCGATCCGTCGCCTCCGGAGTGGGTCACGCTCCGCAACCTGCGGGCCGATCCGTCCGGCGAGTTTCACATCAGCCGCAGCATGGTGGACAAGGCCCTCCATCGAGCCGAGCGTATCCTGTTGAACGACAGCGCCGCCGCCATGGCGGACCCGACGGCGAGCATCATCTCAAACCACATTCAATCGGCGATGTGCGTGCCGATGATGTACCTCGACCGCGTCCGCGGCGTCATCTACGGCGACCGCGTCTCGACTACCGGCGGCTACACCCACGAGGATATCGACTTCTTCGCCGCACTCGGGCGACTCGGGGCCATGGGCCTGGCCAACGTCCAGTTGCTGGACGAGATGACACGCCGCCGCCAGGTCGAAACCCAGGTCCAGTGGGCCAGAAAGATACAGACGGACCTGTTTCCCGCCGAGCCGCTCATCCGTGAAGGACTGCACATCACCGGCCTCAACGACCCCGGCCGGAGCGTGTCGGGCGATTACTACGACTACTTCGTCCGGCCGGACGGACTCATCGCGGTGGTCATCGCCGACGTGATGGGCAAGGGCATCCCGGCGTCCCTGTTGACCGCCAACCTGCAGGCCGCCGTCCATGTGAAGCTGGAGACGGAAACGGATCTGCCCGGCGCGGTCGACCAGCTCAATCGACTCATCTGTGGCAACGTCAGCGAGTCCCGGTTCATCACCGCGCTGTTTGGCCTCCTCGATCCGGCGAGGGGAATCTTCACCTATGTCAACGCCGGCCACATGCCGCCCTATCGGTTGCGGCCGGGCGGCCGGGTCGAATGCCTGTCCATGGAGTCGGCACTGCCGTTGGGCGTCGAAGCGGAGTATCGTTACCGACAGGACGTCTTCGACCTGAGCGACCGCCCGGTGACGCTGTTTCTATACACCGACGGCATCCCCGATGCCGAAAACGACGACGAGGCGAGATACGAAACGGACCGACTCGTAGAGTCCCTGCGTTCCAACACCGACCACGCGCCGGACGCCCTGCTCACCCGAGTCCGCGCCTCCATCAAGCAGTTCACACGCAATCACGCCCAGACCGACGACATCACCCTGCTCGCGATCCGGCTGGATTGATTCCACAGTAAGGCATCGCACAAGAATCCTCCGATCGTTTGCATGGCTTGGCCGGCCCGCCGGCTCTGTCGTTTGGCGGGGTGCCATGTCCATCCGCGCAGCGGTGGACATGTCGAAGCCTTGGCCCACGCCGCCGCTCCCCAGCCGTCCGGAACACCGAGCGAGTCTTCTTATTGACAGCCGACGCCGCCGTGTGAACCGTCGCTCCGAATTTGCGCAAATGTGCGCAAAGTTGCACCTGGAAAAACCCGCCAAGGCGCAGACCATGACCGCCAAAACCGCCGCCGTCGAAAAAAACCGAACCCCGGCCCCTCATCCCCGTCCTGGACCGAGAATCCCCTTCTCGGTCCCCTCCACATGGAAATCCCTTCCGATGTCTGTTTCCAAGCGGTGGCCCCGGCTCGCCGGGTGCTGGAAAGGATGGGAATCCTCTCCGAACGGGTGTCGAGAAAGGAATCTCGACACAGATGGTTGTGGCAAGCGGGAACGAGAAGGGATTCGCGTTCCAGCGGTCTCTATTCGACACCGCGGTCGCCGGTCTTGTGTCACGTCCTGCCGAACGCGACCCACAGGACGGTCTTGGCATTGAAGATGGCATGCATGGCGACGACCAGCGGCAGCGATCGCGTCCGGGCATAGGCAAAACCGAGCACGATGCCGAAACACATGAGTGCCGGAATGGTCTGTATGTAGGGATAGTGGATGCAGCCGAACGCCACGCCGGACACCACCACGGCGGCCCATTGCGACCGCCACCATTGCGCCAGGGCCCGCTGAAGGATGCCGCGAAAGAGCATCTCTTCCACGAGGGGCGCGAGCGCCACGGCGCTGAGCAGCGTGAGGCCGCCCGTCCAGGTGAAGAAGTCTTCTGATATAAGCGTCTTTATTGCGTCGTGCTGGCGGAGGGAGTAGTCCGGAAAGCCCCATCGGAGGGCCTCGATCGAGGCGTCGAGGAGACCGGCACACACCGGCCAGATCGCGACGTATCCCAGAAAGGCGACGGCAAGGTCGCGCGGGAGCCGATCGGCCCGAAGGCCCCATTCTCTCGCGGTGAGCCCCAGGCGCCGCCGGCCCATCCACACGAGGAAGACGGCCGTCGCCGCCTGCCCGAGGACGGCGACCCATGCCTGGCGGTGGATCTGCAGGGCGTCGGTGGCCGGGCCCGTGGTCGCCGTCGGTTCGACTGATTCCGGCAGGAGGACGCTCACGACGACCGGGAAAAAGAACATGCCGTAGAGACAGATCGCGACGTCCAGCCTCCGGAGCGATTCGCCGCCGACGCGAGGCAGTCGCAGGGTCCGGCCCCACCGGCCCGAAATCGTCAACCCGATTGCGAAGACGCCGATCAGGATCACGCCGGCCCATTCGAGAACGGCGTCGGCGATCCGCAGATCGAACAGCGCGGCCGGCAGCGGGGTGGTGGGCATGAACGCGTTGCTTCCCTCGACCCGGCATCCTAGAGTGACCTCCGGAGACGGGCATGAATCGGACTATATTGGAAACGATCGTCGAGACCAAACGCGACGAGGTGGAACGCGCGCGCCGGACCCAGCCGGCCGAGGAGCTGCGGCGGCGGATCGCAGATGTGTCCCCCCCAAGGGCGTTCCGAAGTGCGGTCGTCGGGCCGAGCGAGAGCGTCCGGCTGATCGCCGAGATCAAGAAGGCGTCTCCGTCGGCGGGTCTGATTCGAGCCGCCTTCGATCCTGTTGAGATCGCCCGAACCTATCAACGATCGGGGGCCGCCGCGTTGAGCGTTTTGACGGACGAAGCGTTCTTCGAGGGGCGATTGTCGTATATCGACGCGGTCAAAGACGCGGTGTCTTTGCCGGCGCTGCGAAAGGACTTTCTGATCGACGACTACCAGATCCTGGAGAGTCGCGCCGCCGGGGCCGACGCCATCCTCCTCATCGCGGGAATCCTGACCGGCGGGCAGATTGCCGCATGGGCAGCGTTGGCGGCGGACCTGGGAATGGCCTCGTTGATCGAGGTCCACGATGAGGCACAATTGCAGGCGGTCCGGCCACTGGTCGAAGCGACGCCCGGAGCGATTCTGGGAATCAACAATCGTGACCTGCATGTTCAGGCCACGGACCTGGCAACGACGGAAAGACTGGCGGGTCCGTTGCCGGCGGACATGCCCTTCGTTGCGGAGAGCGGCATCAAGACCCGTAACGATGTTGAGCGGCTGCACCGCGCCGGCGCGGCCGCCCTGCTGATCGGTGAGACCTTCATGCGGGCCGCCGACGTGGGCGCCAAGGTGCGGGAGCTTTTCCCCGGCGCGTGACCCCATGCGCTCGCCGGCATCGTGCAGCGTCACGCCTTGTGGGCCCTGTAGCGCCGCCCCTTGTGGGCGACGCATGCGGCTGCGTCAGGGACAAGCCCTGACGTTACAGGCGGCTACGTCGGGGACAAGCCTCGGCGCTACAGATCGTTGCCACACATCGCATGTCCCGGTGAGACATGCGGGCCAAGCGCCCCCCCACGTGTTGCCAGAAGAAACACACCGGCGGGACGCCGATGCTCCCCGCCCGACGAGGGGTAACGGAAGACTACTTCGTCAGGCCGTCCAGCGCCGCCTTAAGGTCTTTCTTGTTCGTCAGGCCGACAAACTTCTGCGCAAGTTCGCCCCCGTTGAACAGCATGACCGTCGGAATGGCCTGTATGCTATACTTCACCGGGGTGGCCGTATTCGATTCGGTGTTGAGTTTTCCGATCTTGACTTTTCCGGCGTACTCCGTGGCGAGCTCATCGATGGTCGGGCCGAGCGCCTTGCAGGGCATGCACCATTCGGCCCAAAAATCGACCAGAACCGGCTGCTCGGAGCTCAGAACCTCCGCTTCAAAGTTCGCATCGGTAAAATCAAGTGTGTCGGGTCCAGCCATGTCATTCTTCTCCGGTAGCTGAGGGGTCCACGTCAACCCCGCGGGTGGAGGCGGATTCTAGGTTCGCTGCAGCGTCAAGTCAAAGCAGGCGCGGAGGCGGTCATGACCCTTCGTGGGTGATGCCCAGTTTCTCGACCTGCTCGCGGAGTTGCCGCAGGGCACGGTGGCAGATCATGTGGATCGATCCGATCGACCGCCCCATCGCCTGGGCGACCTCGGCCACCGGTCGTCCCTCCATGAACCGCATGCGGATGACGTCGCGGTAGTGGTCCGGGAGCGTCGCCAGGCACGCGCTCATGACGCCAAGGGCCTCGTTTTGGCGGACAATTCTGCTCGGCGTCGATCCTTCGACCATAACGCGGCTCATCAAATCGATGTAGGTGGTGTTCTGACTGCGCGACGGCGCCGGCGAGACTTCACGCCGAACGTCGCGTCGTTCGGCCCGCAGGGCGCGGTGCTCGTCGATCAGCTTGCGGTCGAGAATCGTAAACAGCCAGCGAAGAAACGAATCCTTCCCTTGATACGTGAAATTGCCGATCGCCCGAAACGCTTCGAGATAGACCTGCTGGAGGATGTCCTCAGGCTCGATTTTCGATCGCATGACGGCGTCCATCTGCCGCAGGAGCCGTCCGCGAAGTCGCGGGTGATACATCACGAGCAGCCGGCGCACGGCCTGATCGTCGCCGCCGCGGGCGCTGCGGATCAGGACGTGGGTCTGGTCCGCGTCGCCCCGTTCCGGCTCGCGGGCGGCCTGCTGCGACGGAGGATCCTCGTCGCTGGTCTTTCGAGAGCGCTTGTCAGATCGCCCCAACCTCCTGTCTCCTTTGTAGTTACGCACACCCGTGGCCGTCGTCTCGCAGGCGGCGCCGCATCCACAAAATAGCCCGCAACCGAGGTACAATATTGATGTAGGCCAGTGTAGCGGCGATTCGTGGCGGTGCGACCACGGTCTTCCAAACCTCGGGTGGCTTTGTAATGGCGGCCACTGGGCGGCGCGCTACATTTTACCCGAAAGTCGTCTCTCTGGGCGAAGAATCACCGGTGCGCCGTCTCCGAAGGGGCGGCGGCTGAAGTCCGGTGGATCAGCGAGGACGGCGATCGTCCGTAATGCGGCTGTCCCCGGAACCGAGTATCGATGAACGATGCCGACCAAAACACGACTGATTCTCTCGGAGACAGTCCCAGAGATGAACGCATCGGTGAGCTGATTAACCGCTTTTTCGATCGACGCGAGCGCGGAGAACCGCTGTCCGAAGAGCAGTTTCTGGCCGAACACACGGAGTATGCCGCCGAGCTGCGCGAGCACTTCGCCAGCCTGAATCTCATTCAGGATCTCGGTGGCTCAGCCGAAGCCACTCTGCCGGGACGGGCCACGCCGACACCGGCGGGCAGTTCTGCGACCGATGCCCTGAACCAGAACGGCGCCCCGCTCCCGGAGGTTCCAGGCTACGACGTCCTGAAGCAGATCGGGCGGGGGGGCATGGGGCTTGTCTTCAAGGCGATCCAACGTTCCACAAAGCGGGTCGTCGCCCTCAAGCTCCTGCTGGAGGGGCCGTTCGCCTCCGATGTCGCGCGGCATCGGTTCCAGCGGGAGATCGCACTTGCCGCACAGTTGCGGCATCCCAATATCATTCCGATCTATGACAGCGGCCTGGCCGACGGACGGATGTACTACGCGATGGAGCACATCTACGGCCTGCCGCTGATGGATCACGTGCGTGCCAACGAACCCGACACCGCCGCGAAGCTGGCCCTGTTCGCCAGGGTCTGTAATGCCGTGAGCCACGCGCATCAGCGCGGCGTCGTTCACCGTGACCTGAAACCGTCGAACATCCTCGTCGACGGCAGCGGCGAACCACACGTTCTCGACTTCGGTCTGGCCAAGGCTGGCAGCATCCTGGACGCGCAGACCTCCGTCACGGCCCAGATCGTCGGCACACCCGCCTACATGTCGCCCGAGCAGGCCGCCGGCGATCCATCGGGTATCGACGCAAGGACGGATATCTATTCTCTGGGCATCATCCTGTACGAAATGCTGACGGGCCGGATGCCCTATGACACGACCGGCGCGATGGGCCAGACCCTTCAAAACATCGCCCATGCCGACCCGGAGCCGCCGGCCCGGCTCGATCGCACGATCGACGGCGACCTGTCGGCGATTGTTCTCAAGGCCCTCGAAAAGAACAAGGATGCCCGGTATCAGTCCGTCCCCGAAATCGGCGGCGACATTCGCCGCTATCTCGCCGGCGAACCCATCTCGGCGAAGCCGACGACGGGTTTCTATCTGCTGCGCAAGGCCGCCCGGAAGTACCGGGAGGTGCTCGCCGTCGGTGCCGTGCTCGCGATCATCGGCGGTGCAGCGGGCTACTTTTTTCACAGCTCGCAGAAACAAGCCGACACGCTTCGCGCTCTGCGCACGCAGCACGAAGCCCTGGAAGAACGCATCAAGGCCAGGGAGGCGGAGAACCAGGAACTGCAGCAGAAGACAACCTCGCTCGAACAGCAACGACAAGCGACGGTCGAACAGGGTGAACGACAACTCGCCTTTGTCATTTCACAATTGTTGCCGAATGCGACGGAGGAGGAGCGCCGGGCCTGGATCGAGATCGCCAAGCTCGCGTATCAGGGTGATCGGGCCGCGCTGCTGGCCGGCGTCGGGAAGATCATGACCGACCTGAGCGCCGACGACGAAGGCTACGAGAGCAAACTGCCGTTGATCGAAAACCCATTCAATTTGCCGGTGCCGGACGACGAGGCCGCGGGCGCCGCGGAGAGGTCGGGGTTTGAGAAGACCCTCGAAGCGCTTGCCCGGCAGATCGGCAAGACGCTCGTGCCAACGCCGGGACCGGCCACACGGCCAACCGCCGCGCCCGCCCCCGCCGCGCCGCCGGCGGGGCCACCGTCGAGTCAGCCCGCCCAGTGATCGCCCGCACGCCGGGCTGTTCGGACTTCACGGGGCCTGCCTGTCACGCCGGCCTGATCTCCGCTCCACTCCGTTCACGTCGTCGCCGCCGCCGGTCCGGCGTTGACGCAGTGGAGAAACTCGCCGCTGTCTTGAAACGCCCGAACGATCCGTACGACCTCGGCGGCGACGGCGGACTGCGCCTGCTCGGTCGAGGCGCCGATGTGATGAGTGCCGTAGATCTTCGGATGATCGACGATCGGGTCATTGAAGGTCTGGTCGGTAGCGGCCGGTTCGATCTCGAAGACATCGAGGCCGGCGCCGCCGACGGTGCCGGCGTCGACCGCCGCGGCGAGGGCCTGTTCGTCCACCACGCCGCCGCGGCTGCAATTCAGCAGAAACGCGGTGGGCTTCATGCGGGCGAGCTGCTCGGCGCCGATCATGTGGCGCGTCTCGGCTCCGCCGGGAACGTGCAGGGTGATGAAATCTGACGCGGACAGCAGTTCGTCCAGCGGCACCTTGCGGATGCCGAGTCTCTCTTCCAGCTCCTTGTGTTTGATCGCGTCAGTATAGAGAAGGTTCATGTCGAAGGCCGCCGCCCGGCGGCCGACCTCGTAACCGACTCGCCCGAGACCGACGATGCCGAGGGTGCGGCCCTTGAGGCCCCGGCCGTTGCCGTATCCCTTTTTGTTCCAGACGCGGCGCCGAAGATCCACGGTCGCGTCGACGATGCGCCGGTCCAGACTCACCATCAGACCGATTGTCAGTTCGGCAACCGCGACGGCATTCAGCCCGGGGCAGTTGCACACGCGGATGCCCCGCTCGGCGGCCGCGCCGACGTCGATCGTGTCGTAGCCCGATCCGGCCCGGATGACCATGCGCAGAGGCTTCGCGACCGCCAGCATCTCGCGCGTCACGCGCGTCGAGCGAACGACGAGTACGTCGGTGCCGGACTGTTGGAGTGCGTCGATCAGTGCCGTCCCCTTCAGACCGGGATCGAACGCTACACTGCAGCCCAAGTGTTCCAGTTTGTCGATGCCATTCTGCTCAAACTTATCCGCGATCAGGATTCTCATCGTGCGCCTCGATTCCGTGTCCGTGGTAGGGCCGTTGCTCGGTGAAGCCGGGCGCATTCTGGCGTGTCGGCGCGTGATTCGCCAGTGGTGCGGCGGCCGCGTGATTCGACGGACCGCCGTCCGGCTTTGACCTCTCGGGGCATTCGGACCACGATGCCGGTTGGCGGATTCTGCCGTGTTGACTGTACAAGATACAACGGTGTCCTTCGGGCGCCCGGCAGTATGCGTGGTGAGGTGTGAGATGACGCAGAAGGCGAGCAAGCCACTCGATCCCCGGAACGGGCTGCGGCTGTTCCTCGTGTTGGACGGCCTGTTGCGGGCGTGGATCTGGTCGATGTCGGCCGCTGCCACGGCCGCGACGGTCTATCACTACCGGCTCTGGCCGGACGTCATTCACTCGCAGAAGCATGTTTTCTGGCGTCTGACGGACGCGGCCTGGGTGTCGGTCCAGTGGATCGTCCTGTTCAATGTCGCCTATGTCGTCCTGCTTGTGGTCCTGCGACTGGGCATTCCGACGCCGAAGGAGGGGCGCTACACGCTGAAGCCCGGCAGGCTCCCGAGCCTCAGTCTGATCACGAGCTGCTTCTGTGCGGTTCTGACGAAGGCGCGATACCAGGCGCCCTTTCCCGGGTTTCTCGTCTTCAATCTGGCCAACCTGCCGCCGCTGGTCTGGCTGATGGGACCGATCTTCGGGCCGAAGAGCCGATCGTGCTACGTCGTGGACCCGAACCTCCTCGATCCCCACCTGATCGAGGTCGGCCGAAACGTGATCTTCGGTTACGGAACGATGGTCGCGGGCCATTCGCAGGAACGCGACGTGATCATCATCAAGAAGACCATCATCGAAGATGACGTCCTGTTCGGCGGAAACTGCGTCATCTACGGCGGATGCCGCATCGGCCGCGGCGCGGTCGTCCTGAGCGGAGCGGTCGTGCCGCCGAACACCGTCATCGGCGCGAACGAGCTGTGGGGTGGCCTGCCCGCGAAGAAGATCAAGGACCTGCCGCCCTACAACGAGCGGTCGGCCGAAGCGGGTTCGGCGGCCACCTGACTCAGAACTGGTTCCACAGGAACTGGTTCGTCACCTCGTGGTGAAACATCACCTCTTCGCGCTTGACGAGCGTGCCGAGGGCCTTCGGGCACCGGTCGGCGGCCGCCTGCTTCAAGGCCGCATACTTCCCGTGGCACTGTTCCCCGAGGATCTCCGCCACAAACCGGCTCGACTTGAACGCCCGGATCGCGTCGTGGATGTTGTCCGGCAGAAACCGCGTGCGATAGCGCTTGCCCTCCGATTGAGCGGGATCGGGCAGGGGGCCTTCCAGCCCGGTTCGCAGCAGCGTGTAGAGCAACAGATAGGGATTGGCGTCCGGGGCGACCGATCGGAACTCGATCCGAGCCGATCGCTCGTTGCCGAGCGGGATGCGAATCATTGCCGCCCGATTGGTTGCGGAGGACTTGATCTGGTTGGGGGCCTCGAAGTTGGGGTCGAGCCGGCGGTAGCCGTTGACGCTCGTGTTCAACACGAGGCAGATGTCGACGGCGTTGTTGAGAATCCGATCGACGAACTTCCAGGCGAATTCGGAGAGGCCGTCCTTGCCGCCGGGATCGTGGAAGAGATTCTTTCCATCTTTGTTGACGGAGAGGTTGCAGTGCATACCGTTGCCGTTGATGCCGGCGACGGGCTTGGGCAGGAACGACGCCGTCAGCCCCAGCGAGGCGGCCGCCTGACGGCAGATCAGCTTATACAACTGTATCTGGTCCGCCGCGATGCGCGCCTCCGAATAGGAGAAGTTCATCTCGAACTGCGACGGGGCGACCTCCGGGTGGTCCTTTTCGTTGCACAGGCCGAGCGCCCGTTGGGCTTCGGCGGCGAGGTCCATGAACCGCCGGAGCGGGTCCTGCGGCAGGGAGTGGAAGTAGCCGCCCTTGGAGATGAACTCGAAGCGGCCGGTCTCGTAGTAATAGCGCTCGGCGTCGGTGTCCTTGAAGACGAAGCCCTCGATCTCCGGGGCGGCGTTCATCACCAGGCCCTGGTCGTGATGCAACTCGTCGGTGGCGATGCGGAGCCGCGACCGGAAGTCGGCGACGTAGGGCAAGCCGTCCTGGCCTCGCACCTCGCCGAAGATCAGGATCTTGCCCGGCCCGAACAGGTCGCTCGGCAGCCAGTAGAATGCGGGCCAGTCGATGGCGAGCTTCAGGTCCGACTGGCTGATCTCCGAAAAGCCGCGGATCGACGAGCCGTCAAAGGTCAGGTTGTCGGCGGAGCCGAGCAGGAACTTCTTGTCGTAGTCGAGCATGTGAAAGCGGCCTTCGAGGTCGGAGAAGCACACGGTGACGGCCTTGATCCGCTTCTCGTCGGTCAGGTATTTCCGCCGCTGCTCCTCGATCACGCCGGCATCGACCCGCTCCAGCCGCTGCTGCTTGGCCTCGAGGTTGAGCTCCTCGAGCCGGTCGTAGGGGATTTCCAGAAAGTTTCGAAGGCTTTGCGTTTCCATGGTCGATGATCTCCTGTAGGCGACCGCTGTCCTCAACTCGTCGCCGCTATCCTCGGAATATAGCTCTTTTTTCGTCAAAAATCAATCAAAAATACATTACAATATTGTAGCGAATGCAGCTTTTAGAACAAAAACAGCCGTATCAAGCGTGTCAAGCTGGGTGAAGGTTATCAGACGATTGGCGAGGTGCTGGCGGTATCGGCGTCGCAATCGGGCTCACGCCTTGCCCTGTGATGTTCGTCGATCGATCGTCGGCGTCCTCAGTCTGCGATCCGCTTCCGGCCGCGGGCTTTTGTGCGGGTCCTCGGTGGTGATAGAATACTACCCACAGAGTCGACGGGGCGCAACCGCAACTCGCGCTCGATGGAATCTCTCGAAGCGCCCACTGCGTCTCGTGTCGATATGCACAGGGGCTGTCGAGGCGCCGCAACGGCCGCTGGCCGCATGCACGTCAATACGGAGCGCAAATCATGACTGCGATCTTTCCTTTGCTGTTCAGCGTCGGCGCGGCCGCGTTCGGTATGCATAGCCCCAACGATGATGTGCCTGAAGTCTTGCGGCGCGCCTACTTGGAACGTGCCCGTTTCCGCACAGCATACCTGCAATACCGCATCGTCCACGAGTGGCCGGACCTGCCACGGACAGAGGAAAACATCGAGGCCCGCTTCGACGCAGACAGTGTTTACCTCATCAACAGTGGCGATGACGACGGTATTCGCGAGAAGGATCCGGAGACGGGTGTTCCGGCCTTCGGCGTGCAGGCCGCGTGTCTGCCGGAGAAGGCCGTCCTGGATCGCAAGACCAATCAGTGGTGGGTCGTTACGGGCGGTTTGCCGCAGTTGGCGGTTTCAGATGAAGGACAGCGACCGACCTTCTCTGACGTGCGGTCCTTCGGCCTGTTCTCGCGTGAAGTCCAGCACAAGACGCCTGCGCAAATGCTGGATGTCTTCGGCAAGACCGACACGCCGGACACGTTCCGAGTCGAGAAGGGGCAGAACGGCCTTCGGACGGTTGTCCTGACCTATGAGCCGGCCGGCTCCTGGCCGCACCTGGAATATCGCTGGGTCATCGACACCAAGCGCGATTACGCCATGACCCGTGTTCTTGAAACGGCGATCAACAAGGACGGCAGCCGCGAAATCCTCAGTGAAGTCCATGCCGACTACGCGGTCGAGGACGGTCGTTGGTGGCCCAGGAGGATCGAGAGCACCAATCCCCGTTCCGGCTGGTACTGCTCCGTCGAGTACCAACACGTCGAGTTCGACAAACCGGAACACCCCCGCCACCTCGGCCCTGAAACAATCGGCGTACCCATCGGGGTGATCGTGTATTCGTCCGACTTTGCGGGCATGAACCCACCCTCGGGGCGGTACCTGGGAGATGGGGTGATCGCACACGAGAGTGAATGGCGCAAGATCAAGCACCAATACGACCTGGCTCCGCTCAAGGACTTCTACGCCGCACAATACCGTCTCGGTGACGGCTATTTCCCCGCGTGGTGGGATGCATCGGACGACGCCTTTGGCCTCAAGGACGCGGCATATCGACCGAACGCGTGGGAGGCGTGGGTGCGGCGGTGGATCATCAAACACACCTCGTCGCAGTTTCACCCGGTCGCCCATCCCGTCGACGGCAAGCAGCGCCACACGGCGTGGGCCATACTCAAGGAGAGCCGCGAGCGAGCCGACCCCATCCGGCGGCGCATCGACGAGGAACTCCGAAAGATCGACCGGGTGCTCCGAGCCACCGGCGCCGACCCGACCGCGCCGGACCGCTCGGCCGGCAAAAAGACAGGCGACAGCGCGGTCGTGGCGACGGGCAGGCTCGCCGCTGCGCGCAAGCGTCGCGAAGAGCTTGAACACCCCAAGGCGGTGGAGGCCATCTTTACTCAGCTCAAGCGCAGGCTCGATGGCTTGCTGACGTCAGGTCAGCGCCAGGCCGAAGCTCCGACCGGCGATGCCCCACTCGCGAAACCACGCCGCCTCGGAGGAAAACCATGACAATCAAGAGAATCGGTCTGGTCCTTGGGACATTATTGGCCGCTGTTGTATCTCCTGTTTCCGAGGGTTTTGATGGCGGCCCAACGGGCACCGGACCATGCGGGCCGACACCGTGTCCGCCCTCCAATGGTGCGGTGGTGTGCCTATGGAATCCATACACGTTCAGTTGTGACTCTACGTTCAGTAACCCGGGGCCGTGTGATTGCGAGATGAATGTATGTACAGGCGACTTTCATCTTCGGCCGGCGTTCACTGGGAGATACAAGTGGCTCGAGCGACCGCGGCCGATTGGGCCGTGCAACACTATCCCGTGCGGTGAGTGTTATGAAGAGGACACTCGGGTGTGCGTGTATGGCTGGGACTGCAGAAACGAGGACAATCTGTTCTTTTGTGACCCACCGTTCTATACCTGTGAGTACAGGCAGGTCAGTACATCGTACGCGACGGAGTTCTTCGCAACGGGTACCCCCTGCTGCTTCGATGTTCAATAGATATATGCGCATGCACGCTCAGCGGAAGTGCAGGGCCACGTACCCGTGAGTATGGAGTGTGAATCATGACTGCGACGATTACAAAACTGGTACTGCTCGTCATAGCCTTCGCCCCGCCGGCGTCGCAACGCAAACGCGTGCCGGCCGTTCTGGAAAAGGCCTTTCGACAGCGGACGAACTTCGGCACCGCGTACTTCAAGTACAAGTGGGTCTCTCGCTGGCCGGACCTGGCCGAACGCACCAACTTCTACGAAGCACGCTTCGCGGGAGAGGACATCTACCTGATCGATCACGGCGACGAAGACGGCATCCGGCAGTGGGACTACGGCACCGGCGAACCGGGCCTGGGGGTGCGCAACACCTGTCTCCCCCAAAAGCTCTTGTTCAATCGCAAAGCGGAGCAGTGGTGGGTCCTGAGCGGCAGCTATCACCACGTCGGGCGGACGGTTCGCATCGGCGGTCCACCCATGTCGGACGTCCGAACGTTCGGCGTTTACTCTCAGTATCATCAGTACAAGTCACCCGAAGAGGCGCTCGCGGCGTTTCGTAACGCGGACGCTGCCTGGCACGACGAAGAACGCGCGGGTCTGCATCTCGTGCGCGCTATACGGGAAGACTCCAAGGAGAGGCACGGACACTTCGAGGCGGAATGGGAAATCGACCCGTCTCGCGACTATGCCATCACCCGCGTCACGACCGAATGGGTCCAGACGGATGGCAGCAAACGGACGGCCAGTGAAACTACCTCGGAGTATATGCAGGTCGACGGCCGATGGTGGCCGAGAAAGAGCGAGATCCTCTGCCCGAACTCGGGACGATACTGTTCGGTCGAGTATGAGCGGGCGGAGTTCGACAGGCCGGACCATCCCCAGCAGCTCGATCCCGAGGCCCTCGGCCTTGCGCCCGGTGTCGAGATCGTCGGGCAGGAGTTTCGCGACATGGATCCGCCGAACGGGCGGTACATCGGCCAGGGCGTAGTCCTTCCGGAGAGTGAATGGCGCAAGATCAGAGACCAGTACGATCTTGCACCGCGCAGGGCCTTCTACGCGGCTCAGGATGCTCTTGGCAGGGGCTACTTTCCCGCCTGGTGGGATGCGCCGGACGACACGTTTGGCCTCAAGGACGTGCAATATCAACCCGACGCGTGGGAAGCGTGGGTGCGGCGGTGGATCATCAAACACACCTCGTCGCAGTTCCACCCCGTCGTGCATCCCGTCGACGGCAAACAGCGCCACACGGCGTGGGCCATACTCAAAGAGAGCCGCCAGCGGGCCGACCCCATCCGGCGGCGCATCGACGAGGAACTCCGAAAGATCGACCGGGTGCTCCGAGCCACCGGCGCCGACCCGACCGCGCCGGACCGCTCGGCCGGCAAAAAGACAGGCGACAGCGCGGTCGTGGCGACGGGCAGGCTCGCCGCTGCGCGCAAGCGTCGCGAAGAGCTTGAACACCCCAAGGCGGTGGAGGCCATCTTTACTCAGCTCAAGCGCAGGCTCGATGGCTTGCTGACGTCAGGTCAGCGCCAGGCCGAAGCTCCGACCGGCGATGCCCCACTCTCGAAACCACGCCGTTGAAGCACGCGGCGCTCATGCGAGGGCCGATTCGACGATCGTGCGTACGTCGCTATCGCGCAGAGGCCCCTGCGGTGGAAGCAGCCCCGCCTCTCCCGCGATACATGCGGCGTACTGCTCGGGCGACCGGGCGGGGGCTCCGTGGCTGCCGCGGACTCGTGTGGGGTCGAGGGGAATCTGCTTCGTCGTCGGGTCGATAAACAGCTCCACCGGGTCGTAGCCGGGCTTGTTGTGGATGTCGACCGTCCGGGCAAAGGGCGGTGCCCGGGCGTCGTCGCGCCACCAGTAGTAGGCCAGCCAGGTGTCCGGCTCGCAGACCAGGACGACCTCTCCGGAGCGGGGGTGGTCGATAGGGTAGTCGACTGCGGTCGCGGCCTCGTCTCGTTGTGCGTCCCCGGAACGCGGCGACGTCTGCGGGCGGAGGACGTCGGCGATGCCGTCGAGGCCCTCGAAGAGGCCGGCGACGGCGTCGATGTCGGGGGCGTGCTTCACGTACACGTGCGCGAACTGGTGATCGACCACGGCGAAGGCCGCGCTGTCGGCGATGCTGAGCCGGTCGGCGCCGTCTTTTTCGACAACCGTCACCATGCCCGCGTCGCGGAGGATGCGGTTGGGATAGAGCACGCGCGAGACGTCGGTCATGGCGTACTCGCCGACCACCAGCCATGCCGCGCCGCTCACGCCCAGGGCTGCGACGCCGTCCAGCAGCCGGCCCAACTGGACGTCGGCCTCGGCGCAGGCCGCGCGTTGCGGGTTGCTGTTCGGGCCGTGTTTCTGCGCGGCATAGTCGAGGTGTGGAATATAGACATAATTAAACCTCGGCCGCTCGCGCTGAAACAGCCACAGCGCCGCGTTCACGATCCACTCGGTCGAGCGGAGGTCGGCCATCGGTCCCCAGAAGTGCATCAAGGGGAAATGGCCGAGGTCGGCGAGAAGTCGTTCGTAGAGGCCGTCCGGTTTGGAATAACACCAGAGGTCGGTGCGACCGTCGGGGTGGTGGATGGGTTCGGGCGTGACGATGAAGTCGGCGGCGGCGTCCTTGATGTTCTGCGGGAGCCAGGCGGCCTGCGAGACGCCGCGGCGGGCCAGGACGTCCCAGAGCTGCTCGCACTCGACCAGTCCGTTGCGACCGACCCAAAACTCGACGGCGCCGCGGTCGCGGTGATAGAAGCCGTTTCCGATGATGCCGTGGTGGTCGGGGGTCGTGCCGGTCAGCATGTTCATCTGCACCGGCGAGGTCACGCAGGGAAAGGTCGGGACGAGTTCGGAGGCCGCCCCGCGCCCGGCCAGGGCGCGCAGCCGAGGCATGTGCTCCAGATCGCGCGTCCGCAGGCCCGGCATGGAGACGAGAAACAGGGTTTCGTGCGGCATGGTTTCACCGGTCTATATACAATCAAGGCGCGTGCTGTCTACTTTACGGCGCCGTTGGTCTGGCGAGGCGGCGCGGGCTGAAGCCCGCGGCTCGGACCTGTGGCTCGGGGCCACGGCTCGGGCGGGCGCGGGCGGGCGGGCGCTTCTCGAATTAGGCGCCACCACGAATTCTACCGCCGCCTCCGCTCGCCGCACCTGGTGTTGGTGTGTGTGGGTCTCGAGGGC
>CAYQDV010000019.1:12319-26957 GCA_964416295.1 uncultured Planctomycetaceae bacterium | reverse complement strand
GCCACTGGCGGGCAAGCCACCAGTGGCGCCCGGCACGGCGGCGGCACGGCCACGCGAGCGTGGCCGTGGCACGCGCGGCGGCTCGGGGTTCGATCCTGGGGGGATCGCTCAGGGCAGGGCCGGCAGCGGCATGGCGGCGGCGGCGATGACGTTGAACGGGGCCGTGCCGGTGATCGAGAGGAACGGCGATCCGCTGAAGGAGGTGTTGCCGCTGTTCGCTACAACCGTCGTGATCGCGACGTTGCTCGTCTGGCCGTTGCCGATCTGAGGGCATCCGTCGCAGGCCAGTTCGAGAAGGTCGCCGGCGCTGCCGCGCTCGATCGCGTAGATGTGGCTTTCATTGCCTGCCAGATGGAGCCGGGCGGTCGTGGCGGCTCCGCCGACGAAGTCCAATTTGAAGCCGAGCGCCTCGCCCCCGAAATTGTTCTTTCGGGCGGTGACGTTGATATCGCCGTCCGAGGCCACCCGGATGCGGAGACCCTCGTTAATCCCGAAGGGTGCGGCGAGTGTGTGGCCCTCGACCAGGGCGGTCAGTGTCGCAGCCGCGGCCGCGTCTCCGCTGAGGTCGAGGATGATCGGCTCATGGGCGCCGAATTCGTTGAAGCCGGCGATGATGTTGTTTCGAAGAGTTGCCTCGACAGATGCCTGAGCCGTGCCCGGCGTGGAGTCGCCCGTCGCGCGGACGACGATGGCCGACCGGTTGCCCTGCGGCGGTCCGCCGGTGGTGTCGGCGGTCAGTGTGTTGTGCTCGATGAGGGTCCGTAGGACGCCGCCGGCCGTGGCGTCGATCAGGATGTTGTCACCCTCTCGATCACGGACGACGTTGTCGCGAAGGGTCAACCGCACGGGCGAGGCGGCGTTGCCGTTGCCGTTGTGGACCCACGCTCGAATGCCGTTGCCCGTGTTGAGGCGGCCCTGTTCGATGATCTGATTCCGCTCGACCCGGGCGTCCAGGGTCAGGCCGGGGCCGTCCACCTCGATGCGGATTCCGGCAAAGGCGTCCTGTGTCGGGGCGGTCACCGGCCCGAAGATGTTGTCGGCCACCGTGACGGGCGCACTGATGGACGTGCCGGTGTTGAGGATGTTCAGGCCGTCGCCGTCGGGGAACTCGGTCGCGACGCAGTGCGTGACGGTGATGGACGTGCTCGTGTTCTGGAGGTGGATGGCGTCCTCTTCGTGTTGCGCGGTCGCCTCGCCGATGTCGTGGAGCGCGACGAAGTCGAGCGTCACCGTCGTCGCGCTGTCGACGAAGATACCGTGGGGACCCTCCGTTCCGCCGATGATGTCGTTTGGTCCGCTTCCGGGGCCGACGATGGTGAAACGGTTCGCGGCGTCTGCTCCGCGAATCGTGACGTGCGCGACACCGGCGGCGTTGAGGCCGAAGTGGTCGTTGAGATTGTTGAAGCGGATTCCGCCGCCGCTGCTATCGATCGTGAAGCCGCCGCCGAGGCCTGCCAGATCGATGCCGTTGGCGCCGGCGTCCGTAATCGTCGTGGCGGCGCCGGCGGTCGTTCCGAACGCATAGTCCACGGACGAGCCGACGATCCGGATGCCCTCGCGAGCCGGCCGGTCGATCGTGGTGTTGCCGGTCACGGTGAAGTTGTTGACCAGGCCGTCCAGCGTGATGCCCTCGGCGGCGCTGTCCGTGGAGGCCAGCGATGCGAAGGTCCAGCCGGCCGTTCCCGCACCACTGGTCTGGCCGACAGTGGCGGTGATGTCGACGGCGGGGCCGCCGGTGGCGTGGATGGTTGCGGTGGTGCTGTTGATGTTGACGGTGCCGCTGTCGCTGGCGCGCAGGCCGAAGCCGCCGTCGGTGGTGAGCGCCAGCCCGTCGAAGGTGAACGTCGCCCCGGCGTTGCCCGTCGCCAGATCGATGCCATTGGCGAACGGTGCGGCGCCGACACCGGTGTCCGTGACGGCGGTCGCGCCGAAGTCGAGCGCCTGGCTGGCGGAACCGCTTACGAGGATGCCGGTGGTTGCGGCGTCGGTGACGGTCGTCGTGCCAGTGACCGCCAGGCTGCCGGTGATCTGATTCAGGCGGACGCCTTCGGCCATGCTGTCGGTCGACGCCAAGCTCGCAAAGGTGAGGTCAAGGGTGGTGTTGTCGATGTTCAGGGCTGCGTCGCCGGTTGCAACGAGGCTGCCGCCGTGGACGACGGCCGTGCCGCCATTCACCATCCTCAGGCCGGCGCCGGACGAGGTCGTGACGTCGAGCGAGGCGAAGGTGAAGGCGGCGCCTGTGTTGTTGGTCAGCGACACGCCGTCGCCGGGGGTCGCGCTCTTGGTGACGCCGGTCGGACCAAAGTCGAACACCGCGCCGGAGTTCTGAATGTCGATGCCCGCGCGTCCGGCGGCGGCTCCGCCGGTGTCGCCGATGGTGGTGGCGCCGGTCACGGTCAAGGAGCCGCTGACACCGTTGAGGCGGATGGCGGCGCTGTTGACGCTCGCAGTGGACGCGACGCTGTCGAGCACGACGTCGAGCGTGGCGGAGTCGATGTCGACGATCGCGCCGCCGCCGTCGATGGCCAGGTCTCGAATGGTCACGGTGTCGACGTTCGAGCCGCGGAGGCCCACGCCCCCAATCGTGTCGCCCACGTTGAACCCACGGAGTGTGTTGTTTCGCGCGAGGAGGACGCCGGCATGGCCGGCCGAGTTCACGACGCGGGGTCGGCCGCCACCCAGGGCCGGCAGCGGGTCGCTGCCCGGCGCCAAGGTGATGCCCGCCAGGGTATCGAGCGTCCCCGTGGCGCCTTGCCCGATCAGGTGTTGGTCATCCTCCAGCACGATCGTATCGGCACCGGCCGGACCATCGTAGTCGCCGCTTCCGGTCGAGAAAAAGATCACGTCGCCCGGTGCGTCCGGATCGCCCGCCCCGGCAGCGAGTGACTGGAACGTATCGAACGGTGCGGACAACCGTCCGTCCCCGCCGGCCGGCGCCGCGTTGTCGACGAACCAGATCGTGTCGTTGACCTGGAGGGCGACGTTATGGGTCGCGCTGCACAGACCGCCGGCATCACAGACCTCGAATTGAAACGCGACGACGCCCGTGAATCCGGGCGGCGGATCGTAGACAAAGCTGCCGTCGCTGTGGACGGTCAGATCGCCCGCCGGCATGGTGATGACATTGGGTGTGAGTGTGTCGCCGGCGTCCGGATCGAAGGCCCCGGACAAAAGTCCATCGGCCGCGGCGACCGTTCGGCGGACGTTTCCGGTGACGACGAACGGGCCGTGGCTGATGGCGGTGGGGGCCTCGTTGATGTCGACGAGATGGAGGGTGATCGTCGCCGAATCCGACAGCGGCGGCACGCCATCGTCGGTGACCTGCACGGTCAGGGTGAAGCCGGCCGTGGTCTCGAAGTCGAGTGAGGCGGGGTTGGCCACGGTCATCTCGCCGGTCAGGGGATCGACGGCAAAGGCTCCGGTCGCGTCGCCGGCGGTGATCGCAAAGGTCGGCGTCTGGCCGGTATCAGGCTCAGTGAATGTGGCGATTCCGACGGACGTGCCGGTCGGGCTGTTTTCGTCGAGTGTCCACACCTGGTCGTTGAGCACCGGCGGCTCGTTGACGTCTCGAACGGTGATCGTGAACACCTCGTCGATGAAGAGGCCCGTCGTGTCGGTCGCCCGGGCGGTGACGCTATGGCTCGCGCCGGTCTCGAAATCCAGGAGGGCTCCGTCGCGGACGCGGAGTTCGTTTCCGACGATCTCGAAACGACCACCGGCGTCGTCCGGCAGCGTGAAGACGTGCGGACCGCCGTCCGGATCGCTCGCGGAGAGTGTCCCGACGGGCGTGCCGTTGGCAGCGTTCTCGTCTATGACGGACGTAGTCAACCCGATGTCGGTGGGACTCTCGCTGACGTCCATGACGAGGACGGCGAAGGCTTTATCGCGCGTGCCGCCGTTGCCGTCGTCTGCTCGCACGCGGATGCTGAAGTTGTTGAGCGTCTCAAAGTCGAACGTCTCGGTGGTTCGGAGTGTGGCTCCGACGATGGCAAATCGGGCGTTGTCCGTGTCGCCGGGGCCGGACACGAGTGCGAACGTATGGGTGTCCGTCAGATCGGGGTCGCTTGCGGCGACGTTTCCGACGAGCGTGTTGGGCGGCATGTTTTCGCCAACGGTCGTGTTGTCCAGTGTGATGTCGGTCGGGGCGTCGTTCACGGAGTGGACGGTGATCGTGAAGGTTCGGACGGGTGAGGTGTCGACGCCGCCTCCTGTCGTGCCGCCGTTGTCGGTCGCCTGCGCGCGAACGGTGGCAGCGCCAAAGGCATTGGGGGCGGTCATGAAGGTCAGGTCGCCGGTGGTCGGGTCGATCGCGGGCGGGGTGGCGAACAGGGCGTTGTTGTTGTGGGTCACGTGAAATGCGGCAAGCGTCTGCGCGGCCTCGTTGGCCGGACCGGTCGAGAGGTCGGTCGCCCAGCCCGGTTCGATCTGAAGCCCGGCGTCTTCATCCACGACGACATCGGGTCCGGTCGTGAAGGAAGGGGCGTCGTTGACCGGGTTGATCGTGATCGTGAAGGTCTGAAGCTGGGAGGTGTTCCGGCCGCCGTCGGAGGTCCCGCCGTCGTCAGCAAGCTGAACGCGCACCGTGGCGGCGCCGAAGGCGTCTGCGGCGGGTGTGTAGGTCAGCGTCCCGGTCGCGGTGTCGAGGGCGGGCTGTACGTCAAAGAGACTCGGGTCGTTGTTGTCGACGGTGAAGGTCAGTGTCTGGGCGGTCTCGTCGGCGGGACCTGCGGAGACACCGGCGGCCCAGCCCGGGTTGGACCGCGTTCCGCCGTCCTCGTTGAGGACCTGATCAGGACCCGCGGCGAAGACCGGGGCGTCGTTGACCGCATGGATCACGACGGACACGGTCCCGGTCGCGCACGCCGCGGGCAAGGGAGATCCATTGTCACAGACCTGGTAGGTGAATGTGTCCGCTCCGTTGAAGTTCGCCGTCGGCACATAGGTCATCACGCCGGTCGCACCGTTGATCGAGACGGTGCCGCTCGTCGGCGATGACGAGATGATCACGCTTCCCGAATCCAACGCTCCATCGTCGTCGACGTCGTTGGCGAGAACGTCGATGGTTGCGGCGGAATCCTCGGCCGTCGCGACGAAGTCGTCCCCGGCGGTCGGTGCGTCATTCACCGCGTGGACGGCGATCGTGACGGTCGCGGTGTCGCAGAGCGGCGGTGTGGCGTCGTTGCATATGCGATAGGTCAGTTTGTCGGACCCGTTGAAGCCGGCGTTCGGCGTGTATGTGATTCGACCGGTGACCGGGTCGATCGAGGCCGTGCCGTTCGAGGGCAGAGCGGTGATCGTCAGGCCGGCGGAATCGAGGGCACCGTCGATCGCGGCGTCATTGGCGAGGACGTCGATCGTGACCGGCGTGTCTTCGTCGGTCGTGAGGCTGTCGTCATCGGCGACCGGCGGCCGGGGCGTGGGTGTCGGCGGCGGCGGCGGGACGGGAGGAACCGCGCCGAGATCGCAGGCGTCGCCGATGCCATCGTGGTCGCTATCGAGTTGATCCGCGTTGGCCACGTCCGGGCAGTTATCAAGGGCGTCCTCGATTCCATCGGCATCCGCGTCAGCCGGGGCGGGCGGCTGCGGCGCGGGGGCGCCCGGAAGTGTGCGGTCGATGGCCGACAGGACCAGGAAGACGACCGGGAGGGCCGGACAGATCACCGTGCACGGCGCCCAGATGAGCGATACTACGCCGAGCACCAGCGTCAAGGGATTGAGCGCGGCGTCGCTGGGTTTCGCCGTGAGCGACTGTTCGGCCTCCAGCTGCCCGATATTGGCGAGCATGTACGAATCCGTGGGCGGCGCGTCGTCGTAAGGGCGGACGGCCGACGGCTTCGGTGCGTTCCACACATACCCGTCGGACGTCGCGATTGACGTTACACGCCGCGTCGCGCCATCCAGCCGCATGGTGGCCGACCGGTCGTTCCGGGCGAACGTGAATTCGGTAATCACGTTTCCAGATTCACTCTCATACACGCCGGAGAGGCGAAGCGCCTCGTCCGGGAAGAGGACTCGGAATGTTTGGGCGTCCGGATTCACGCTGACGGCGGTGGCGCCGGAGAACGGCGTCTCGGCCAGCGCCCGGGCAAGAGGGTGGTCGGGTGTCAGCGGGATCAGCAGGTCGGCCTGTGGCATCTCCGGCTGAACAATCCGTTGTCCGCAGCCCCCCGGCCAGACATTCAGGCTGCCGATCAGGCACACGCAGAGGACGGCCGTGCATTTCGCTCTCAGTCGATGTTGACGCTGGGTCATGGTCTCCCCCTTCGACGATGCCGAGTGCCTGGGCGAAGGGATTCTCCCGAAGGATCACTGCGGTTCGAAAGCCCGAGGCACGCGAACAGGTCTCCGATACGGCGACCTGCATTGCGTCCATTGTGACCGCTGTCGATTGTCGGGTCAAGGAGGTACTTGGATCGGCTGGACTTTCGTGGGGCGATAACGTCGGGCGTAGCGATTCACCGTCCGATCCCATGCATGGACGCCCCCCCCGGGGGCAGCCGATCGGTCGTCCTCCGGGCGTGTGAGTCCCGGCGGCGCGATGTTACGGGACGCCTGTCTTGCACCGAGGGCTGTTCATGCCGAACCACGCGCCTTCGCGCCCTTTCGGTCGCGCGCCGGAGGCGTGCCAACGGACTCGCGTGGGCATGAGCCGGGCGGCGAGCAGGGACGCCGTGCCGGACGGACACATTTTGTTGTGGACGTGATTGCTCTCGATCGCCGCAATGCGGACCACGGGTCGGCCATGACAACGCCGATCGCGGCTCGAAGGAGTCGATTGACTCTCCGGCCGGCCGGAGCTAGGCTTTCGGGTCGGACGGATTCGTCGTGGCGAGCACGGAGGGCTGATCTTCGGGGGGCGATCGAAGCCGGCTGCGCGGCGATCGCCCGCGGACGACGATCGCTTCACCTAGTGCACTATAAAGACAGGAGTCCCAAACATGGCCACCAGCACCGCTGCCAGACCGGAAGTTGAGATCAAGCACACCCAGTGCCTGATCGACGGGAAGTGGGTCGACGCCGCCGGCGGCAAGACCTTCGAGACGATCAATCCGGCCACCGGCGACGGCCTTGCGGCGATCGCCGAAGGCGACAAGGTCGACGTAGACAAGGCCGTGAGCGCGGCGCGGACCGCGTTCGAGACCGGGCCGTGGCCGAAGATGACGGCGACCCAGCGCGGCCGGCTGATGTTCAAACTGGCCGGCCTGATCCACGAGCATCGGGAGGCGCTGGCGACCCTCGAGACGCTCGACAACGGCAAGACCTACAAGGAAGCCCTGAATATCGACGTGCCGCTGACGGTGGCGTGCTATCAGTACTTCGCCGGATGGGCCGACAAGGTCCAGGGGAAGACGATCCCAGTCAACGGGCCGTACTTCTGCTACACGCGTCACGAACCGGTCGGCGTCTGCGGGCAGATCATCCCGTGGAATTTCCCCATGCTGATGCAGGCGTGGAAGTGGGGCCCGGCGCTGGCCATGGGCAACACGGTGGTGCTCAAGCCTGCCGAGCAGACCCCACTGACGGCGCTCTATATCGGGCAACTCGCCCTGGACGCCGGTTTTCCGCCGGGCGTGGTCAACATCATTCCGGGCATGGGACCGACCGCCGGTGGCGCGATCGCGCGACACATGGACGTGGACAAGGTCGCATTCACCGGATCGACCGAGGTCGGCCACGAGGTGATGGCGGCGGCCGCGAAGAGCAACCTCAAGCGGGTGAGTCTGGAGCTGGGCGGCAAGAGTCCGAACATCGTGTTCGCCGACGCCGATATGGATGCGGCGATCAAGGGGGCGTATTTCGCGCTGTTCTTCAACCAGGGCCAGTGCTGCTGCGCCGGCTCGCGTCTGTTCGTGGAGGAGTCGATTCACGACGAGCTTGTGGAGAAGTTGGTAGAGACCGCCCGAAGCCGCCGGGTCGGCGACCCGTTCGACCCCAAGACCCACCAGGGTCCGCAGGTCAGCCGGGAGCAGTTTGACCGCGTGATGGGTTACATCGAGGCGGGCAAGGGCGACGGGGCGAGCCTGTTGTGCGGCGGGGGTCGCGTCGGAGATCGCGGGTTCTTCATCGAGCCGACCGTCTTTGACGCGGTGCATGACGACATGAAGATTGCGAACGAGGAGATCTTCGGTCCGGTCCTGAGCATCATCCAGTTCAAGGATATCGATGAGGTCTGCCAGCGAGCCAACAAGACGATGTACGGTCTGGCAGCCGCGGTGTGGACGCGGGATATTGAAAAGGCCATGCGGATTTCGAACAGTGTCCGAGCGGGCACCGTCTGGGTGAACTGCTATGACGTGTTCGACGCCGCCGCGCCGTTCGGCGGTTTCAAGCAGAGCGGAATCGGGCGGGAACTCGGCGAGTACGGCCTCGAGGAATACACCGAGGTCAAGACGGTGACGATCAAGATTTGACGGTCGCCCGCAACGGATGGACGACTTCGGGCTATAATCTCGTGAATGATCGAGGTGGCCCATGGTCAGTTGGAGAAATCCTGGGTCGACGCATTTCTCGGTCATCGTCGAATTGGCGAACAGCGGCGATCTCTCGCGCGCCGACGCCGGCGATATCCCGGCACAACAGGTTCGCCGGCTGACGATTCGCGGCCTCGTGGACAGCGGCGCGACGCGGCTGGTCATCCCGGAGTCGGTGGTCCGTGAACTCGGGCTGCAGACGACCGGCGAAGCGACGGTGCGGTATGCGGACGGCCACACGGCCCGCCGAGCGATGGCGCGTGCGGTGCACCTTACCTATGGCGACCGCAGCAGTGTCTTCAATGCGATTGTCGAGCCGGATCGCGATTCTGCGTTGATCGGCGCGATCGTGATGGAAGACTTGGACCTCGTGGTGGACTGCACGGGCCAGACGCTGACCCCACGGGATCCTGAGCGGATCATTTCTGAGATCGAGTGACAGTTCAGGTGGACGCGATGAGCGGCTGTAGCGGCCGCCCCCCGTGGCGGCCGTCGCCCGGGCCGGTTGGCTCTCGTGCGCCAACGTCGGGCACGGAGGGCCGACGCTACGAGGCAGACGCCGGGCACGAGGGCCTGGTGCTACGGGGGCCGCGGCCAATCACACGATGCTGCGGTCAGCGATCGATCGACGCTGCTCGTCGCCACACGACGTGGATCGCGCCCCGCTTTTCGCGGTCATAACGGTAGAAGGTCGGGTCGTCGATGAACTCGCCTTCGGTGTCGGCGGAGCGGGCTGCGTCGGCGGCTTCGGCGCGTCGGTCCGGCAGCCGGGCGCGGGCTCCGGAGGCACTCTTGCCCGTAAAGCGGCCGATGATGCGAATGCCGAAATTGGGAATGAAGCCGAAATCGTCCACCGTGCCCTTGACGAAGGGAGCGCCCTGAACGGAACTCATCCAGGCGAATCCGGCGCCGACGGGGGCGTTGCCGGCCCAGTGCTCGGTGAACTCGAGGGCGGCGTGATAGGAAAAGCCATAGCTTCCGGCCGCGAGGGAGATCGGCGACGGCGGGGTAACAGTGTTCCACCAGCCGTTGCGTCGTGAGTCGTGGTGGCTCAGGTCCAACTGTTGAATCTGCTCGCCGACGGTCGTCTGATCGGTCCCGCGGAAGATCTCCACGCGCTTGTTGCGTGGCTCGTCGATGCCGAAGACATAGAACTGGATGCGGTGGATTTCGACGTCCGACGTGAACTGGATCGGAACGACGATGCGCGGCGACAGGTTGTCTAGCACGTCGACAACGTGCCAGGTGTCGACGAACGGAATCCGTCGACTGACGGCCTGCGGCTTGCCGGAGTCATAGAGGAGTTGTAACCCGGCGGTCGTATCCAGGCCGTCGTCTGTGCCGAACGCGCCATCTCCGGCGACGATGTTGACGATGCCGGGGGCGTTGAAGGCTGTGGTCTTTGTTCCGTCGGTCGCCCGCGCCCGGACGAAGTAGGTGCCGTAGGGAAAGAACCCGGCCACCAGGTCCTGAGAAGAGGTCGTCACACCGGCGGGAAACTGGAGTCCGGCGGCGAGGTCCAGTTCGTTGCCGTTGGCCGCGTCGTTGTCCGGATCGAGGAAGAGGGCGACGGTTGCGTCGGTCGCGGCATCGACGGAGAAGCTGATGTCGTCGACCTGATCGTCGCGAACAGTCAGCGTGTTGGTCGGACGGGTGAATCGGACGATCGGTCCGGTGTCGGCGGTGGCGGTTCCGCCGGGTACGGTGACGGTCTCGGTGGTGGGTGTCGTTTCCGATGGCGTCTGCTGGCAACCGATGATCGCGCCGAACGCGAACAGGCAGGCGACCGCGGCGGCAGACCGACCCACACGGGGGCAAGGACCCAACCGGTTCCGCCCGGATTCATTGGTCGATTTCATATTCATGCGCATGATAGAACTCCTTCAGGTCCGCCGTTGGTCGGTCGAACAGAAGACATTGCCGGCCAACTTACCGGTCGTGGGTGCCACGTTCTCGTGGCATGGTGGCTCCCGGGGTGGGCACCTCGCCCCAGGGTGAGGACGACACTCGCCCTATTCTAGCAGATTGGCAGCGGCCGTGCGAGCCAAAGTGCTCGTGTCAAGAGGCGTGATGGCGATGCCGTGCCGCGTCCTATCGGACTCATGGGGCGTGCCACGGCCGTCGCGCCAGGACCCCTCACGGCTGCCCAAGGACCCACGCATCGTCACGCCCGGAGGCCGACCAGAAGGCGTTGTTGCCGTCTGTGCGGACCGCGCCGCCGGCGTCCGAGCGGTATCCGAGGCTGCGCAGGGACTCCGCGGAGGCGTGGGCATCCACCCATAGAATATTGGCGCGTCCCAAGTGTCGGCTATCGGCGGCACTGCGAAAACCGTGCCGATCGGCGATTTCGCCCCGGTCCGGGTCCAGACGGGGCGGATCGAGGTTGAACCCCTCGTTGCCGAAGGCGGCCGAATCACGGCTGTTGTTGATATATGGCATCCGCTGATCCGTCAGATAGGCCGCCGCCGTGCCCAGACTGTCGCCCACTGCCACGCAGGTCGAGGGGCTGCGAATGTGCGAGATGTTGACCGGCCAGTTCTTGAAGGATCGGGTGTCGGCGGCGTCCTTCAGGCGAGAGTTACCGAGGAACTGATAGTTGTAGCCGTAGCTGCCATTCCGCTCGTCGGTCCAGTCCGCAACGGATGGACAGACATAGACGCCGCCGGCGTAGTTCTGGCGGTCGCCAGGCTCGCCGTGGCGATCGGTCCGTGTCTTGCTGGGCATGGGGTCGTCGAAAGGCCGGATGCCGACATTGGTGCCCATCATGGCCAGGAAGGTGGGCCGGTATTTCCAGCCGCCGAGGATGAGTGCTCGCCAGTTGTCGTTGTCGATTTTTGGCAGGCGGCCAGGGACGAGCTGGTCGCGGTGGTCGGTGGAATACATGACCAATCCCTGCCCGAGGGTCTGGAGGTGGGCCAGGCAGACGGTCGCGCGGCCGTGGCGGCGGGCGTTCGAGAGGCTCGGCAGCAGGATCGAGATCAGCAGGGCGATGATCGAGATGACGACGAGCAGCTCTATGAGCGTGAAAGCCCGGGCGCCGGGGCGCGGGTGCAGACGGTAGTCGGGTGCTGGCCGATTCAAGTCCTGGTCCCTTGTGACACGAGAATCCCCGTCTGGTGCGGCGACGGAGGCGACACGCTGATTATACCATCGGTCGGGCCTGGATTTCGACCCATCGCCGTGGCCGCGCGGCATGAATGCCGCGGCTCGGGAATGGCGATTCCGGCAGGGGAATCGGTTGCGGCCGGCTGCCTGGCAAAGAAACCGCCCATTGCACTAGCGTCAGCCCCCCGTGGCCGACGTCGATGGCGGGAAACGCGCCACCATGCCCGTTGGCCACGGGGAGCCAACGCATGCGCTCGGCATAACGCCGGCAATGGAGCGTTGACATATTAGATAAACTTGCCCTCTTCGTTACCCGAAGTCCGTGTGTGCGGGACCGGAGTCGAGAGCAGACCATGACGACCGAGACCACCTTGATCACCGAGCGGCGGCGGGACCGGCGGGTCGAATGGAAGGACATTATCCGCTGGAAGCGTCCGGGGCGGATCGAGGACCACCAAGCGTGGGCCGCCGATCGATCGCCCACCAGTCTCGGATTTCTGACGGTCGCGGAGGCGGCCCCCTCCGTTGGCGACACCCTTCACGTCCGCCGGCTCGATTACGACCGGTGGGCCATCGTGAACGACACCGTTCGCGTGGCTCGCGTGCAGCCGATCGGGGCGGACACCCTGACACTGGTCGGATGCACGGTCGATCGGCTGTGACGGGACCCTCCCATACCCTCTCAAAAACCTGTCATGAGGTTGCGGCCGGCTTCGGCGGCGCGTAGAATCGGATATCAGAGCGCGTCTCTACGAACGCGTGTTCGACAGGTTTACGCGATCTCCTCCGGCGGGCGAGCGGGTCGCGCCCGGCCGGTTCCTCGGAGGTTCGGGCATGTCCAATATGAAGCGTCAGGTCATTCAGGCACAGCACCGCCTTTGGCTCAATCGCTGGCTGCGGCAATGGGGTTGGTCGCTGTTGTTCGCCACGGCCGTATGGACGGCCATCTGGGTCGTCAGCCGGCTGTTCCCGACGCTGGGCCTTCCGATGGGATGGATCGCGCTGGCGGGCGCGGTCGCGAGTGTCGCCGCCTCGGTTACGTGGCTTGTGGCGACGCGCGAACACGCGCCCACGGCGGCCGCTGCCTTGGACGAGGCCGCCGGGCTGAAAGAGCGGGTCTCGACCGGGCTGCACTTTGTCCAAAGCCGGGATCCATTCGCGCAGGCGACTCAGGCGGATGCGGAGGCGTCGGTGGCCGGATTGTCGGCTCGGAAGTTCATTCGGATTCAGTGGGCGGGGTCGCTGTCGCTCAGCGGCCTGATGCTGGGCGTGGCGTTGCTGTCGCTGCTGTTGCCGGAGTTTGACATTCTGAACGGCAAGGAGGCCCGGTCGAAGGCCGAGGCCGAGCAAGCCTCGATTCGTCGTGTCAAGCTGGCGGTGGCCCGGCCGGTTGAGGCCGTCCGGAAGATCATGAAAGAAAACCCGGCGCTGAAGGCCCCGCCGGAGTTGGAGGATCTCGAGGAGAAGTTTGAGCGGGCCGAGGGCAAGGATGCGGACGTGCTCCGGCGTGAGGCGATCAAACAACTCGACAAGTTGTCGAACGCCCTGAAGAAGCAGGCCGAGTCGGACCGTTTCGAGGCGCTGCGTGAGACGAAGAAGCGCATGGCCAAAATCGGCGAGTCGGCCGACCCCAAGGCCGAAGTGGGCAAGCTGATCGACGCCCTGGCCCGCGGCGATCTTCAGGTCGCGCAGGATACGGTCAAGAAGCTTCAGGAGGAGCTGGCGCGGCGCCGCCACAACGGCAAGATCGATCCCGCGAAGGCCGAGCAGATGCGGGAACAGCTCAAGGAATTGGCCCGGAAGTTGCGAGAGGCGGCCCAGGACACGCGAAGCGAGCAAGAGTTGAAGAACGCGGGGTTGAGCGCCGACGATGCGAAGCGCGTACTCGAGGCCCTGGCCAAACACGATCCGAAGCAACTTGAGAAACTCGCGAAGGAATTGGCCGAACGCCTGAAGAACAAAGGTGTGACGGCCGAGCAACTCAAGAAGATGCTCGACAAGATGAAGAAGCGGCAGGCGGCCAACAAGCAGTGCAACAAGCTCGGCAACAAGATGGGGCAGGCTGCACAAAAGATGAAGGACGGCGATATGGAGTCGGCCTCCCAAGAGTTGGGTGAGGCCGGCGAGATGCTCAGCGAAATGGAGCAGCTCGATCAGGCGATGAACGACCTCGAATTGCAGATGTCCGAGTTGGACGACGCCCGTGACGACCTTTCCGGCGATGATGAAGATGACAGTGTCTGCAAGGCCTGTAACGGCACGGGTTTTCGGAAAGACGGGTCGCCGTGTCCTCAATGCAACGGTCAGGGAAACGGCCAGGGCTTGGGTCGCGGGGGCGGTCTGCGCGAGCGCGACGACAGTGTCAAAGTCGGGTTCGTCAACCGGCGGGCGAAGGTCAAACTGAACCGGCACGGACGGATCATCGGTCAGCAGTATGTCAAGGGTCGGCCGCTGAAGGGCAAGTCTGAGATCGAGTTTTTCGACGCCGCCCATGCCGCAGAGTTGAACGCGACCGACGCCCTCAATCGCGATCGCGTCCCGCGCATTTTCCGAAAGTCCGTCAAGCAGTATTTCGATCGGCTTCCGCATGTCTTCCCGTCGAAGCAACCGGGCGGCGATGCCAAGCCCGCACCGGGGGCCTCATCCGAGTGATGCACGCTGCACCGCGATGGCCGCGGGTCGGATCGTGTGATCCAATTCTCCGCCGTGAAGTTCCCATCGCGGGCCTGGCAGCGCTCATCTGTTCCGTTCTCGTGCTCGCCGGCAACGGTTGCGACGCGCGCGGAGGCGACGGCGATGGGGCCTCGACGGTCACGGTCTACTGCTCCGTCGATCCCGGCTTTGCCGAGCCGATCCTGAGCGAATTTGAGCGGCGGACGAGCCTTCGCGTCAGTCGTGTCTTTGATACCGAGGCGGGCAAGACTACGGGACTGGTCAACCGGCTGCTGGCGGAGCGCGTCCGCCCGCGGGCCGACGTGTGGTGGTCGAGCGAGATATTCGGAACGGAGGAGCTGGCTGCCGCGGGCGTTCTGGCGTCGTTCACGCCGGACTCGGCCGCCGAT